>JAFQUE010000036.1 GCA_017408685.1 Bacteroidaceae bacterium
AAGTTCAAGCGGCAAGACCTTTTCGACTGAAGGATATCGCTTGCGATTCCTGAACAAAGAAAAGGTCGACTGGAATTTCCGTGTGCCGGGACCTTTTGCATACTTTTCAGTCATGAAAAGTATGTGATAGAACGACAACAAAAAGAATAAACGACAACAGATTAAGGGTAAAACAATCCAAGGAATAGCAGTCTTATTGTACCAGAATTATTTCGCCCACACGAAATTTCTACTGAGCCCCGATATAGGGGGGTAAACCGGGGACTTTTGAACGTAATGACACAAAACGGGCGTAAGCCACCAGAAACACTACATTTCCGCCATCTTGCGCCCGGCGTCGAATGCCTTCTGCAAATCCTCCTCCCAATGTGCAACGCGCCAGGCATGCTTTGCTTCCTCGGAGAAACTGCCGAGTTCATAGTTGTCATATTTGGCTACCTGGCAGGTGTTGTAACCGATGATGTGTTCGGGTTCGCCGAGGGCGGTTGTCAGGCACCATTCCATAGTGCCGAAATGGTTGCTGTTGTTACGCTCGGGGGTGCCGTTCATTGTCTCAATGAGCACCACAGGCATACGCTTCGGCGCAGTCAGGCTGTAATCGTTGTATGATAGCCATGGAAATGTGAGGCGCTCCAGAAAGGCTCGCATTAGACCTGTTACTTCACCAAAATAGATGGGCGAGCCAAGCACCAGGCCGTCGGCATTGGCAATCTCTTCCAATACGGGAGTCAATGAATCCTTGAATTTGCAGATGTTTGAGACTTTGCCCTTCAGTTTACATGCCATACATGACATGCAGCCTTTGTAATCCAAATCGTAGAGCCGCACTCTTTTTACCTCGACATCCTTGCCGGTTGATTCTGCGCCCTCGGCAAACTTCTGCAATAACTGTGCTGTGTTCATGCTGCGGCGTGGCCCGCCATCAATTATTACAATCTTTTTCATATTCTTATTCCTTTTCTGTAATAACAAATAGTATGCCTTAAAGTTACCGATTATTTTGGTACGGCATTGCCTTTTTATAAAAATGATGTAACTTTGCAGTCGCTTTCAAAAGCACATGCAGTTTGTCATGTTGAGCGAAGTGAAACATCTCTTAGAGTGTATATGAGATTCTTCGTTGCACTCGTCGATGACAAAACCGTTTTGTCATTGGCAAAAAAAGAAAGACACGAAAGTAATGTAAGCGAATTTTTACACAATATTTAACTGTAAAACAGAAAGAATCATGTCAAAGTATTTGGTGGAAGACACACGCAAGGTTACTACGCACCGGTTTATTGAAATGAAGCGCAAGGGTGAGAAGATTGCAATGCTCACCGCATACGATTATACTACAGCCTCTATCCTTGACAATGCGGGCATTGACGCATTGCTTGTGGGTGATTCGGCGTCCAATGTTATGGCGGGTAATGTAACTACATTGCCAATCACTCTTGACCAGATGATTTATCATGCGAAGGGTGTTGTGCGCGGTGTTAAACGTGCATTGGTAGTTGTGGATATGCCATTCGGTACATATCAGGTGAATGCCGACGAGGCCGTGAAGAATGCAATTCGTGTGATGAAGGAGACTCATGCCGACGCTCTTAAACTTGAGGGCGGCGAGGAGATTTTGCCATCGGTGCGCAAGATTCTTGACGCAGGAATACCCATCATGGGTCATCTGGGGCTCACTCCGCAGAGTATAAACAAGTTCGGTACATATGCCGTGCGTGCAAAGGACGAGGCGGAGGCTGCCAAGTTGATTGCCGACGCCAAACTGCTTGAAGAGGCGGGGTGTTTCGCTCTCGTTCTTGAGAAGATTCCCGCAGCGTTGGCCGAGAAGGTTGCAAGTTCAATCTCAATTCCTGTAATAGGTATCGGTGCCGGTGTAAAGGTCGATGGTCAGGTGCTTGTGTATGCCGACATGCTTGGCATGACAGCCGATTTTTCACCGAAGTTCCTGCGTCGCTATGCCGACCTCAATACCATAATAACAGACGCTGTCGGCAGTTATGTGAGCGATGTGAAAGCATGCGACTTCCCTAACGAGAAGGAACAGTACTAAATCACGGAATGGCCTTGAATTTTAGGTTTTTATCCATCCCTTGATAAAACTCTTGATACAGTAAAAAAACGGAGATTGCATGCAATCTCCGTTTTTTTTTGGGGGTATTGTATGTACCTGTTATCAGCAGATGTATTGCTTGCTTATTGACTGGTTGTTGAGCACGCACTGTATTGCCTCGGCAAAACCTTTGGCAATAGAAAGTTGCTTGAGCTTGGGACAACACCTGTCGTAAGGTATACTGTTTGTAAACACAATTTCGGTCATCTTTGACTCGCGTACTCTTTCCGACGCATTGCCCGACATGATACAGTGTGACGCGATTGCGCGTACCGATTTTGCTCCGTTCTCCATCATGAGGTCGGCCGCCTTTGAGATTGTGCCGGCTGTGTCTACGATGTCGTCGACGAGGATTACATTCTTGCCTTCAACGTCACCGATAATCTGCATTGTGTCTACAACGTTGGCTTTTGCGCGTGTCTTGTGGCAGAGCACGAGGGGTACGCCAAGGCATTTTGAGTATGCGCTGGCACGTTTTGAACCGCCAACGTCGGGAGTTGCAATAACAAGGTCCTCAAGGTTGAGTGACTTTATGTATGGGATGAACACCATAGAAGCGTAGAGGTGGTCAACCGGAATATCGAAGAATCCCTGAATCTGGTCGGCATGCAGGTCCATGGTAATGATACGGCTTACGCCGGCAACGCTCAACAGGTCGGCAACAAGTTTTGCGCCTATTGAAACACGTGGCTTGTCCTTGCGGTCCTGACGTGCCCAGCCGAAATATGGCATAACGGCAACAATGCTCTTTGCCGAAGCGCGCTTGGCTGCGTCTACCATGAGCAGGAGTTCCATGAGGTTGTCCGAATTCGGGAATGTTGACTGTACGAGGAATACGTTCTTGCCGCGGATTGACTCTTCGTAAGAAACTGCAAACTCGCCATCGGCAAAATGAGTGGTGTTCATCTGACCGAGTTCGCAACCCAGTTCTTTACAGATTTCTTCGGCAAGGTAACGTGACTTGGTACCTGCAAATACCATGTAGGGAGTATTGTCCATAATGCTTTAAATTATTTGTTTGTTATTTTGTATTTTCTTCTTAAAGTTTGTCTACAGCCTTCTTTATTCTCTTGAAGCGGTCTATGAGTTCGCTGTAATCGGTTGAACGGCATGAGTCGAAGTTGCTCCACATGAGTTCGTCGATTATTACACCGCCGAACCCGTAGTTGGTAAGGCGCTTGAGATTGGCTTCATCAATGTCTCCGAATGCCCAGATGTGCCTGTTTATCACCTTTTTGCCAATTTCATTCAGTTCAGTGCTCTGATAAAATGTGCGACCGAGAGGTCCGAAGCATACTATGTCATATGTTTTACGGAGTTCCTTCAGGTGCTGGAGATTGTTTGCATAACCCACAAGTTTGCCTTTTTCGTTGCCCATTGGCGGGTTGGAACCGAGCATGAACAATGTGCCGCCCATCTTGTATTCCTGCATGAGGCGGTTATTGCAAGTGTATATCTTCTTGTGGTATTTCTTGGGGATTAGATTAAGGAGTCTTTCCATGAATTGCGGGTGGGCATACTCCTTATAAAGGAAAAGACAATCGAGCCCCTCGTCAAAGAGACGGGTTATAATCTTGTCCTCTTCTACAAAAAAGGTCGGTTTTGTAATTACGGCCAGTTTCATATATGCTGTAACTTTCTTAGAAGTTTTTTAAATTTCTAAAATAATGATTCTTATATTGGAAGTTGCTATTTCGTTGTTTTTTATGTCTCAAAAAGTCTGTTTCCCTCTTTTCCCCGGTTACGTAGCCTGCTACGCACCCTCAAAAAATAATAAAACATTCTATTTTTGACCTATAATAAACTTAACGCTATACAATTGAACAACTTCTTAATAATTCAATGCAAAATTAATACTTTTTATGATAATGTACACGAATAAACGGTACAATTATTGAAATAAAATTGTTTTGCTTCAAAAATAGTGAATTATAGACAAGTTGCAAAAATCCTGTACAATAATTCAAACAATTAATCTGCATTCATGTTTCTATGTTATAATTCAAACATTCGATTATGGCAAGAGAAAGTATTTTGATTTTGCGCAAACGTATTGATTTGCCCGAACTGCTCTCACAACTCAATTCTGCACTCAGTGAGGAGTGGCTCGCGTTCTACCAGTATTGGATAGGAGCACTGGTTGTCGAAGGTGCTATGCGTTCCGACGTTCAAAGAGAATTCGAGGAGCATGCTATGGAGGAATTCAAGCATGCCCGTGCATTGGCCGACAGGATTGTCCAACTTGAGGGGACGCCGGTCCTTGACCCTGCGCAGTGGGGTGTTCTTGCAAGATGCAAGTATTCCGTTCCGCTGAATGCGGATGTCACAAACCTGCTGAAGCAGAATATTTCGGCCGAGCGTTGTGCTGTGGTCAGGTATGAGGAAATTGCCTCGTTCTGCAACAATGTGGATTATACGACCTGTGACCTCGCGAAGCGCATAATGGCCGAAGAGGAGGAACATGAACAGGACCTTCAGGACCTGTTGCGTGATGTGGAATGGATAGTGAAGGCTGTAGAGGCCAAGTGTTAAAAACAGAATGCCGGGAATTCCCGGCATTCTGTTTTTAACACTTACTCTTCATCGAGATACCTCTTGGTTATACCGCCGTACTCTTCAATTCGGCGGTCGCGCAGAAATGGCCACCATTGGCGCACTGTCTCGCTGCGCTTTATGCTCACTTCAACGACCTCGCACTGTTCCTTCTCGCCAAAGTGTGCGATGAACTCGCCCTGTGCCCCGGCTACGAAACTGTGTCCCCAGAACTGTATGCCGTTTGTCATGCCCGAAGGGTCCGGTTCGTGCCCCACGCGGTTCACGGCAATTACAGGAATGCCGTTGGCAACGGCATGTCCGCGTTGTACGGTCTGCCATGCACCAAGTTGGCGTTCTTTCTCTTCGGGAGTGTCCGTGCTCTCCCAGCCAATGGCAGTGGGATAAATGAGCATGTCGGCTCCGCGCAGTGCCATCAGACGGGCACCTTCGGGGTACCACTGGTCCCAACATACCTGCACGCCGAGTGTGCCGATAGAGGTCTTTATGGGACGGAAACCGATGTCGCCCGGCGTGAAGTAGAATTTTTCGTAATAGGCAGGGTCGTCCGGTATGTGCATTTTACGGTATTTTCCGGCAATGCTGCCGTCGCTGTCAAAGACTACGGCTGTGTTGTGGTATAGTCCCTTGGCGCGTGCCTCGAAAAGTGATGTCACAAGCACTATCCTGCACTCGGCAGCCACGTTGCCGTAGAACTCGGTCGAAGGACCCGGTATGGGCTCGGCATATGAAAAATTGTCCGTTGATTCAACCTGGCAGAAATAAGGCGAGTTGTGCAGTTCCTGCAGTATCACCAGTTGTGCGTCTTTGGCAGCAACCTCGCGAATGCACTGCGCAAGTTTTTGCTTGTTGCACTCGATGTCGGTGCCGAGGCTCTGTTGTATAATTCCTACTTTAATAGTATCCATATTCTTGTATTATCTTGGGTATTGCATGGTGACGCAATGGAGTGAACCATGTTGCTTTATGAGTGCACGGCAGTCTATGCCCACAATCTCATGTGTGGGGAATGCCTTGCTCAAGGCAACGGCAGCCTTGCGGTCATTTTCATCTTGTGCGTATGTGGGGTAGAGTATGCAGTTGTTCATTATGAGGAAGTTTGCATATGTGGCCGGCAAACGCTCGCCGTCCTCATCATGTATTGGCGCAGGGGAGGGAAGCGGTATCATCCTGTAGGGTTTTCCTTCGGCAGTGCGCAATTCCGCTATTTCCTCTTCCATGGCTTTCAGGTCGGCATGCTGTGCGTCGCTTTCGTCGCTGCATTGCATGTAAACGATGGTGTTGTTGGGGGCAAGGCGCGCTACGGTGTCGACATGCCCGTCGGTGTCGTCGCCTATGAGGTTGCCGTGGCTGAGCCACAGCACACGTTCGGCGTGCAGCATTTTCTTCAGGCACTTCTCTATCTCCTCTTTCTCCATGGGTTGGTTGCGGTGTGGTGCAAGCAGGCATTGACTTGTAGTAAGGATTGTACCTTGGCCGTCGCTCTCTATCGAACCGCCCTCAAGGACAAACGATGTGCAATCCTCGTATTCGCCCTTCACAATCCCCGCGTCGTATAACTTGCCGTTTATTGCGTTGTCGAGCGCGGCCTCGAACTTGCGCCCCCAACCGTTGAAACAGAAGTCGACATAGTGGGGTACGTTGTCACCAAGAATGGTTATGAAAGCGTGGTCACGTGCCCATGTGTCATTGGTGGCGCATTCAAAAAGTATGATATTGCCCATGTTGGCGCCGCCTTTCTCAAGCGTCTCCTTAACCTTTTTTACATCGGGTGCAACAACAAGCAACTGAAGTCGCGCACTTATTGCCTTTGCGAGTTCGATGTAACATTTCTCTACCTCGCCAAGCATGTAGTTCCAGTCGGTACCCTCATGCGGCCAAGTCAGTTGCACCATCTGCAACCTGTGCCATTCGGCCGGCATATATAATTGTCGTTTAGGTTGCTCCATTACTGCTGTGGCTGTACTTTACGTTTGCGGTCGAAGAAAGGATTCTTGGAACTTGCGCTCACCGGTATTCCTATTATATAATTGCAACCGGGCATCCAACCGAGTTTCAGTGCTGCATAGCCTACTGAATACATTACACGGGTGTCGAGCCTAAGGTCGGCTGCCGTCGCGCATGCCGAACCCACAGCAATGCCCACGTCAATGGTGTTCATTGCACAAGGGACGCCCTCGGTGCGCTCGCCGCAAGTTGGGAAACCGCAATAACCGCAGTTGAGGCACATGGCCTCTTCGCGTGAACCGATGAGCAGTACTGCCTCGGCCGAGAGTATGTTGTCGGCGTCGCGCATTAGACCGCCGCGGCCCATATTCTCGCCTATCTGGTGAAGTGCATTGCCCAGTGCAACAATGTCATCATCGGTAATCATTGTTATTTCAATAATGTCCACGCCTTTTGCCTTGGGAGCAGTACGTGCTGCAGTCATCATCTGCTTGGCACATTCTATCACATGCAGGTGGCGTTCATCTCTTTCGTTATAAACCATAGTTCTTGAAATGAATAGTTTTTGCGAAGATAATGAATATTTCAGGAATAAACCGATTTGTTCCATTAATTTTTATAAATACGCCGGTCTGCTTGTAAGGAAATTTTAATATCTTTTATCTAAAAAATATTCCTATTCTTTGATTTATTTTGTAGTTTTATATAATTTCGCATGTCTAACATTGCAGGAACACTTGAACTGAACATGTTTCTAAATTTATATATATTATGAAAAGATTCTTTCTCTCTTTGGCAGTGGCTTTTGTCACTCTTGTCTCATTCGGACAGACACAGTTGCCCGTTGATGAGAATGTGAGGATTGGCAAGCTCGACAACGGCTTGACATACTACATCCGCCATAACGACAAACCAGCCCAGCGTGCCGAGTTCTATCTGGCAACAAACGTGGGCGCATTCCAGGAGGCAGATGACCAGGACGGTCTTGCGCACTTCCTTGAGCACATGTGTTTCAACGGTACAAAGAACTTCCCCGGCAAGTCCTTGCTCGAGTATCTGCAGAGCATTGGCGCAGAGTTCGGTCGCAACATAAACGCGTCTACCGGCTTCGAGCAGACACAGTACATGCTCAACAATATCCCCATTATCCGCGAAGGAATAATAGACTCATGTCTTCTTGTACTGCACGACTATTCGCACTATGTGACATGCGACCCCAAGGAGATTGACGCCGAACGTGGAGTAATCCTTGAGGAGCGCCGTTCACGCCGTGACGCCAACTGGAGAATGTTCGAACAGTCGTTGCCTTACTACTTTGGCGACACACAAATGGCTCGCCGTACCCTTATCGGCGGTGAGGAGCAACTGAAGACTTTCAAACCCGAAAGCCTTGTGAACTTCTACCGCAAATGGTACAATCCTGATATGCAGGCCGTTGTGGTAATTGGCGACGTTGACGTTGACCGCATTGAGCAGAAGATAAAGGATACATTCGGTTCCATTCCGGCCCCGGAAACTCCTACAGTAAAGCCTATAATCCCCATTCCCGGCAACACAGAACCTGTTGTCGCAGTTATAACTGACCCCGAGGCAAGTACCTCTATGGTTGAACTCATATGGCGTGGCGAGGCTATGCCGAAAGAATTGGGTTCTACCGACGCTGCCTTCCTGCTCGATGTCGTAAAGGCAATCTTAAGCCATGTGTTCAACGAACGTATGGAGGCTTTGACAGCTTCGGCAAATGCTCCTTTCATCAGTGGCGGTCTCGGTATCGGTGAACTTTGCGAAGGTTGTGAGGCTGTTCAGGCCCAGGTGATTTTCAAGGACGGGGATTACGCCAATGCAATGAAGGCGTTCTATACCGAGATTGAGAGACTGCGCCGTTACGGTGTTACCGAGAGCGAACTCGAGCGTGCAAAACTGAAACTCATCAGCGATGCCGAACAGGCTGTAGAGGCTGCAGCAACACGTGAAAATGCCGAATTTGTGTGGCCTATTCTCGGACACTTCTTCCGGAACAATTATCTGCTTTCTCCCGAGATGGAATTGCAGTTGACACAGGCTTTGTGCGGTCAGTTGCCTTCTGTAGTATTCCAGCAGATTATATCTCAGGCAATTACCGAGGAGAATTTTGTCGCAATTTACAAGGCGCCTGCACGTGATGGTCTTGCACACCCCACAGAAAGCGATATTCTTGCCGTTATCAATGAAGTGAAGGCAAGCGAGGTTTCCGCTCCTGTTGAGGAGGGCGCCGGCGAACCGTTGCTCGATACCGAGGCTGTTGTTGCGGGTTCGGTAAAAAAGGAGCAGCAGGGTGCGTTCGGTTCTACCGAGTGGATTCTTGGCAATGGTGCCAAGGTGGTGTTTATGCCCACAACACTCAAGAATGATGAGGTCATTATCTCTGTAGTGAAGAATGGCGGCCGTTCTCTGATAGAGACAGCAGAACTCCCATCATTCGATGACAATGTATGGGCGCTCTTCCAACAGAACCGCGGTCTTTCAAAGTTCGGCGGCGTGCAGTTGAAGAAAATGCTCACAGGCAAGAACGTGACATGCGGTGTCAACATAGGCAATACCCGCCATGATATTACTGCTGCGACAACACCGAAGGATATCGAGACTGCAATGCAACTCATATATCTCAATATTGCCGACCCGCGTTTCGACAACGAGGAGTACCAGACAGGTATCAGCCAGTTGAGGGCAATGCTTCCAAACCTTGAAAAGCAGCCAATGCTGAAGTTCCAGAAGTTCGCAAACGAAACACTTTATGGCAACAATGAACGCCGTCAGGTAATAAGTTCTGCTATCCTTGATAAGGCGAATATCACCGATGTGGAAAATGTATGCCGCCGTCTCTTCGGCGATGTTGCAGGTGCAACCGTATATGTTGTAGGTAATGTTGACGCCGAGACGCTCAAGCCACTGGTGGAGAAATATATCGCTTCTCTGCCCGGCGGCAAGAAGGGCGCTAAGGTTATCGACCGCAACGAGGATATCGTGAAGGGCGAAGTTGTAAAGGATTTCCCTGTTGAAATGGAAACACCCAAGAGCACTGTGCTTCAGGTTTATTCGGCAAAGGTTCCGGCAACAACCGAGAACGAGGTCCTTCTCTCCGCTGCCAAGTATTATCTTGATATGGTATATGTCGAGACTCTGCGCGAGAGCGAGGGTGGTACATATGGCGCCAGTGTGGCCGAAGCCATAATGCGTGAACCCAAGGAGAAGGCTATTCTTCAGGTTGCTTTCGAGACAAACCCCGAGAGTGCCAAGAAACTTTCTGAACTTGCAATTGCCGGAATGTACAGCCTGCTCGAGGAGGGTATACCTGCCGACAAACTCGACATGATTGTAAAGAATATGAAGAAGAACATTCCACAGAGAAGAATTGAAAATTCATACTGGTTGTCAAATCTTCAGAAATATGTTGAGTTCGGTATCGATTACGACTCGGAATATGAGGCTGCGGTAAATGCTATCACTTCGGAGGCTGTAGTTAACCTTATACAGACAATCCTTGACCAAGGAAATTTCATACAGATTTCTTTGACTCCGGCGGAATGATAACCCGCATGGCGGTGTGTCATGATTGCAAAAATATGGAGTTGTGCAAAGAATTTTTGGCACAACTCCATATTTTTGTAGCATTTCAGTTCTTCTTGCGTCAAATATAGTAGTATCAAACGAGCAAGAAATATCAAACTGTTTGAATGTTTTTTACAGCGACGACGCGTAATAAGCGTTGTTTGCGACGACTGCTACTTTAGTAGCACCAAGGAGTGCGGCTTGCCGCCCCAAAGAAAATATTCGGGATTTATCTCAAATATACAAAAACATGAATAAAAATGGACAATCTTGAAAAGGAGTTCGAAACGGTTGTGAGAAAGCACCGTAGCACAATATATACTGTGTGCTACATGTTCTCCAACAATGCCGATGAAGTTGCCGACATGTTTCAGGAGACCCTCATGAATATGTGGAAAGGATTTCCTAAGTTCCGCGGTGATAGCGATTTGAGGACATGGATATGGCGCGTGAGCCTGAATACATGTATTACTGCCGAACGCAAGAAGGGCAGGAGGGGTACAACAGTTCCACTTACAGTTGACATTAATCTGTTTGAGGACAGTGATAGCGATACCAGGCAGATAAGGATGTTGCGTGAACGCATAAACCGGCTCGGGTATTTTGACAGGGCGATAGTGCTCCTGTGGCTCGAGAATATGAGTTACGATGAAATCGGGGCCATTGTAGGGATAAGTGCCAAGAATGTCTCGGTGCGTCTGGTGCGGATACGTGAACAGTTGAAAAAAATGTCTTGACAATAAAAGCAGTGGTTTATGGATAACAATATAATGTCAAATGAACTTGAGAGCATGAAGGCTCAACTTGCGTTGCTTAAGGATAAACTTGAAAAGCAGGAGATTGTAAATGAGCGCCATCTCCGCAAGGCAATAAAAGGCAAACTTGGTGAAATAAACAGGATTGCTGTGAGGATGATGTTTGTAGGTCTGTTTGCTGTAGTGTATTGTACATGGTTGCTTGACTATATGGGGTTTACTCCCTATTTGCAGATAGGGACACTTGTCATGCTTCTTTCAAGCACTTTTGCAACATATGTAATGCATAGGAATCTTCTCAAGGCGAAGGAACTCAGCGCAGACCTTGTAAAGGAGACATTTGATTTGGTGAAACTTAAGAAGAGGTATAACAGGTGGTTCTACTTTGCCATTCCTATGATATTTGTATGGCTGTCATCCGTGGTTTACGAGGTTGTCAATGTAATTCCCGGCAAGGAACTTGCTGCCAGCCTGTTGTGCGGTATCACCGTGGGAGCGTTGGCCGGTGGTATAGTAGGGGTCAAAATACATTTCAGGACATTGAAAAAAGTGGACGAGATGCTTGCGCAAATAGAAGAGTTGTCCAAATGATTCTCTCATTTATCCATATTTTTCCAAAACAGACATCAAATATTCCATATCGGGTATATAATTACCGAAAGTGAGTGCTTTTTTATGCACGTTTGATTATATTTTTGTAACTTCGCGACCGTTTATATGGCATTGTGAGGTATATGAAAAAAGGATTGGGATATTTGCTTGTCTTGCTGTGTACGCTGTCTGTAATGACGTCGTGCAGCAGTTTTGTGGCGATAGAACGTGCTGCTCATGAACATTCCGATTCTGTTTTCATCGGTTACCTCAAGAGCAAGAATACCCCATATTCACAGAACAATCATGTTGATATTCTCAATGGTGCCCATGTGAAGTTCGACAGTCTGCTTGCCGATATCGAGAGGGCCGAACATCACATACATCTTGAGTACTTCAATTTCAGGAACGATTCAATAAACAAGGTGGTCATCACCGCATTGGCCAAGAAGGTCAAGGAGGGTGTAGAGGTGCGTGCTATGTTCGACGCCTTCGGCAATATGTCAAATGACAGCCCGTTGAAAAAGAAAGACCTTGAGGCAATACGTGCGCAAGGTATAGAAATAATAAAATTCGACCCGATAAATTTCCCTTGGGTAAATCATATCCCTTCGCGTGACCATAGAAAGATTGTCGTTATCGACGGTAAAATAGGGTACACTGGTGGAATAAACGTTGCAGACTATTATCTCAATGGAATTGAAGGTGTAGGGGAGTGGCGCGACATGCACGCAAGGGTTACAGGCGAAGCGGTGAATGCCCTACAGAAGATATTCCTTGACATGTGGGAAAAAGAGGGTGGGGGCCGTGTTGAAGGCGAAGCCTATTATCCGCAGCACACAAGAAAGGACGGTGCGGATGTTGCGGTGGTTGACCGATGGCCGCGAAGGACTCCGGAGAGCATACGTCATGCCTATGCGAATGCCATAAATGCCGCCAAGGATAGTATAGTCATTGTGAGTCCGTACTTTATGCCTACGCCGCGTGTGCGCAATGCAATAGAGAAGGCTATCGACGACGGAGTAAAGGTTACTATAATTCTGTCGGAAAAGAGTGATATCCCCGGTATTCCCGACGCCGTGTGGCGCGCAGGTTATCAACTGATGAAGCGTGGGGCTGAGGTGTATATGTTTACAGGCGGGTTCAACCATGCTAAAGTCATGTGCATAGACGGCAAGTTCTGCACAATAGGTTCGGCAAACCTCAATAGCCGGAGTCTTCTTTATGATTACGAGACCAATCTGTTTATTTTTGGTAAGGAAGACACACGCGAATTACAGCAATACATTGAACAGGACAAGCAGCGCAGTTACAGGCTTACAAAAGAGATTTATAAAAAACGCTCCTGCTGGAGACGGTTTATGGGATGGTTGGTTTCGCTTGCAACACCTGTGACGTAATCTGGTAATACCGGCAATAGAATACAAATATTATTGGCATTAATATGAGAAGTCCCGATACGCAAGTATCGGGACTTCTCATATTGCCTTTAGGCTTCAATTACTTGAGAGCGAAGATTTCCTCCTCACCTGCAACGCAAGAGAAGATTTTGTCCTCGCGAAGCAACCAACCCAAACCAAGGTAGAGTTCCTTCTCTTTCAGTTTTGCCTTTGTCTTGATCTCTTTCAATGTAAGACCTTCTGTCTCGTTCAAAGCAGTCCAGATACGGCCTGCAAATGCACCAGCATTCTCAATCATAATTTTTTCCTTATTTAATTCAACATTAATTTAGCCTTTCTCGCTTTTGAAACAAAAACGTTGTCAAACAAACGTTTATAAAATATAAACAATTATTTTGGCTCTGTTTTTTAATTTCGGGTGCAAAGGTACTGCTTTTTTTTAATTTGACAAAGAAAAATGGTGATTTTCAATGAATTTTAATCATTTTCTACACTTTCTTGCTCCTCTTTGCCCGCTTTTGCTTCAAGATACTCGCCGAATATACGTGCGGCTTCTTCTACCATCTTGACACAAGGGCGCTTTTTGTAGTACTCGGCTGTGCGCGCCTCGGGTGTTGCAGGTGTCGGGGCACTCTTCGAGAGTCCGAGAAGTTCGGCACAGATGAGTGAACCGTTGCGTTTGCGGAACTCCTCGGCAAACTCCTGCACCATCCTGTAATTGGCCTCTTTGCCTTCGCGGTCTTTGCCTTCGGTGCAGCCGCTCTCAAGGCCGGCAAGCATGAAGAGTCCGCAGGCTGCTCCGCATGTCTGGCGCATGCGACCTATTCCTCCGCCGAATGAGGCCGACATCTTCAGTGCCTGCTCCGGTGTGAAGCCATAGAGGTCGGCATAGGCTGCCACAACCGATTGGCTGCAGTTATATCCTTCTTTGAAGAGTGATATTGCTTTTTCAATTCTTTCTTCCATAATTCATCATTTTATTTTCAGATAAGACCGCGGGCGCGGAGCAGTGCGTCGGGGTTGGCGTCGGCGCCGCGGAATTTGCGGTACTCGCGCATTGGGTCTTTGCTGCCGCCCATCTCAATGAGATTCTTGAATGCCGCTGCTGTCTCCGGGTCAAAAACTCCTTTTTCCTTGAACAGTTCAAAGGCATCGCAATCGAGAACCTCGGCCCATAGGTAAGCATAATAACCTACGGCATAACCTCCTCCAAATACGTGTGCGAAGTTTGTACTGCGGTAGCGGTATTCAATTTCGGGAATAAAACCCAGTTCCCGGCGCAACTCTTTCTCAAACTCGTTGCAATCGAAATTGCTGTAGTCCTCAATTAAGTGCATTCTCATGTCGAGCAGTGCCGCTGCAACAAGTTCTGTAGTTTCGAAACCAAGGTTGAAGTATGCGCTCTTCTGCATTTTCTCAATCAGTTCGGTCGGGATTGCTTCACCTGTCTCGTAATGCTTGGCAAATGTAGGCATTACCTCGGGGTGTATTGCCCATTTCTCGTTTACCTGTGAGAAGAGTTCTACAAAATCGTGCTTTACGTTTGTGCCGCTTACACTCGGGTAGTGTGCTTGTGTGAGCATACCATGCAGCGCGTGACCGAACTCATGGAACAGGGTACGCGTCTCATCTATGTTGAGCAGCGCCGGTGTGTCGCCTTGTGGAGCGGTGAAGTTGCATACGTTAACAACCATGGGGCGTATCTCTTCGCCGCCTATGTTGCGCTGGTTTACAAAATTGGTCATCCATGCCCCCTGGCGCTTGGTATCGCGCGGGAAAAAGTCGGTGTAGAATATACTCAGGTGCTTGCCATCTCTGTCAAGCACTTCGTATGTGCTTACTTCGGGGTGGTACACAGGGATATCGTCGCGTTTTACGAACTGCACGCCATAAAGTCTTGTGGCGCAGTCGAATGCTCCTTGAAGAACGTTCTCTAACTTGAAGTATGGGGTTATTGTCTCGTCGTTCAAGGCGTATTTTGCTTTACGCAGTTTCTCAGTGTAATAGAACCAGTCCCAGCCTTCAATCTTTATGCCTGCACCTTCGCTGTCGGCAATCTTCTGCAGTTCTGCTCTTTCTTCAGCGGCGCGTTTTACAGCGGGTTCCCATATTTTTTCCAATAGTGCAAGTGCGGCCTCAGGTGTCTTTGCCATCTTCTCATCAAGCACAAAATGTGCAAAACTGTCGAAACCGAGCAGTTTGGCTTTTTGTTGGCGCAATTGAAGGATTTCCCTTATGATGGCCTTGTTGTCATTGCTGTCACCGTTATCTCCGCGACCATAGTATGCCTTGTATATTTTCTCGCGCAATGCGCGGTTGTCGGCATACTGCAGGAATGGAATGCAACTGGGCTTGTCAAGAGTGAATGTCCAACTTTTACCATCCTCGCTTGCTGCCGCCTCAATTACACTCTGCGGCAGGCCGCCAAGGTCGGCCTTATCGGTGATGACAAGTTTGAATGCCTTGTTGTCGGCAAGGAGGTTGCTGCTGAATTTTATCTGTGCAAGGCCAATCCTGGTGTCTATATCAAGCAGTGTGGCTTTCTCCTCCTCGTTGAGCAGTGCGCCGCCACGCACGAATGACCGGTAGTAGTTGTCGAGCACAATCATCTGTTCTTCATCCAGATTCAGTGTTTCCTTTCTGTCATATATTGAACGTATGCGGTTGAAAAGTGTGTCGTTCATATATATGTAGCCGTTCAGTTCGGTGAGTTTGGGAAGGACATATTCCTCAATTTCCGTCATCTGCGGTGTATTTTCGCTCTCGTTAAGGTTGAAGAAGATGGAACTTACCTTGTCAAGAGTCTTTCCGCTGAGTTCAAGCGCGTCTATCGTGTTGGCGAATGTAGGTTCCTCTTCGTTCTCGAGTATGGCCTTGATGTCGGCGCGTTTCTCTTCAAAGGCAATGTCGAAAGCCTCCTTGTAGTCTTCAATATTGAACTTGTCGAACTCGGGAGCGCCGAAAGGTGCCTTGCTCTCGGCAAGGATTGTGTTGCTGTTCTCTGCCGGTTTGCTTGTGCCGCATGCTGCAATACCAATCATAATCGATAATGTGAATAGTGAATAAAAGGTTTTTTTCATCGTATGTTCTCTTTTGGTTTTGTTGTGTGTTGTATTGCCGCGAAGATACGAAAATAATGATATTGAATCAATTTTATCACCAATATTCAACATTTATGCCGCACTCTTTCTTTTCTTTCATTGGGTAGTGTGGCTGCTCAGCAGAACAGCAGAATCATCATCTGCCCCACAAGTATTCTCATGAACATTGCGAGAGGGTATACGGTGGCATAGCCAATGGCTGCTTCGCCGCCTTTGTTCTGCTGGTTGGCAAATGCCAGCGCCGGAGGGTTGGTGCACGAACCGGCGATTACTCCGGAGAGTGTGCTGTATTTGATGTGGAAAAGATAGCGGCCCGCAAAGCCTGCAATTATAATAGGTATTACTGTAATCAGTGCGCCATATATAATCCACATGTATCCGCCACGGTTTACAATGCTGTTTACAAATTCGCTTCCTGCACCCAATCCCACGCAGGCAAGGAACAGCGTGATACCTATTTCCCTTATCATGAGGTTGGCGCTTGTTGTTGTATAGGTCACTATTCCCATTTTGGGACCAAAGTAACTTACCAATATTGCTACAATCAGCGGTCCTCCGGCCAGTCCCAGTTTTAACGGTGTCGATAGAAGTGTGCCGCTGAGCGGTATACTGCCGAGCACGCAACCCAAAGCAATACCTATGAATATTGGTATCAGGTTGGGGTGGTCAAGGTATTTACGCTCATCGCCAAGCAGTTTTCTTACATCATTTACCGCGGTCTTGTGTCCCACAACAGTCACAATGTCGCCTACCTGAAGACGGAAACCGGCAGTGGGGGTTAGTTCTACGCCTGCACGGTGTACACGCGTGATGTTTACTCCGAATTCGTGCCTTATGTTCAGTTTGCCTAACCTGGTGCCGTTGAGTTTGTGCTTTGTGAATGTTATTTTGCGGGATATAAGTTCTTCGTCAATCTTTAGCCATTCTTGCTCGATTTCTTCGCCAATAAGGGTCGTCAGTCCATTATGCAACTCCTTGTCGGCAATTACAAGTACTCTGTCACCGCCTTTGAGCCTGCTGTGCGAGTCGGCTATTTTACAATGCCCTGTGGCGCTGTCGATTATACGTGATACAATAAAATTAAGGTTGCTCTTTTTGCGTATCTCTTCAAGAGTCAAACCGGCGATGTCCTGATTTGTAACCAGAAGTGATAATCGTTGTATGTTGATGTTGTTTTCTTCTTCTCTACGAAACCGTTTTTCTCCTTTATACAATGCTTTCAGGCTGATAATTGCAAGAATGCAGCCTATGACGCCAAGAGGGTATGCTACACTGTAACCAAGTGCTATGTTAGGGCTTTCATAGCCGAACGTGTCTTTGAAGGCCGACGCTGCTGCGCCCATACCCGGAGTGTTGGTCACTGCTCCTGACATTATTCCGGTTACGGTGTCTACGCTCTCTCCGGTCGTGAATATCAGCAGAAGTGCCATGAGTACATCGAACAATACTATTATACAGGTTACGGCATTGAGTTTGAGACCCCCGGCCTTGAAACTGGAGAAGAATCCCGGACCGACTTGCAGGCCTATTGAATACACGAAAAGTATAAGACCGAATTCTTTAACAAAATGAAGCAACTCGCCGTCTATTGTCATGCCGAAGTGTGACAGCAGGATTCCTATGAAAAGCACCCAGGTTACGCCGAACGAGATTCCTGCGAACTTTATTCGGCTAAGGTAGACTCCAATGCCCACAGTAAGGGCAAGTATAATCATCGAGTGTGCAATGCTTGTTCCAAAAAGGAGATTTTCAAAGAATGTTGCCATAGTGTGTTTCTTTTGTTTCGGGTTGCAAAATTACTGCAAATGGAACTTATGGCACATTTCTTTATAATCCTTTTTACCAATAGGTGTTATTGCTTTTTTAAATAGTTTTATGATATAATACTTGAAATATGCCCTGAAAGTCTTGAACCTTCAGGGCATAGATTATTGAGAAACTTCAAATTTTAATTTATCGGTATTTTTATCGGCGGTAACAAGAATGCTGTCTCCGGTTTTCAATGCGCCGTCGAGCAGCAATCCGGAAATCTCATCCTCTACATAGTTCTGCAAAGCGCGTTTCAGCGGTCGGGCACCGTATTGTATGTCGTATCCTTTGTTTGCAAGGAATTTCTTTGCCTCGGGAGTGAGTTCTATGTTATAACCCAACTCAGTGACACGCTTTACAATCTGTGCAAGTTCAAGGTCCACGATATTCACAATGGCGTCAAGTCCCAATTGGTCAAAGTTTATTATCTCGTCTATGCGGTTGATGAATTCCGGCGCAAAACGTTTGTTCAGTGCCTTCTGTATTACGGAACGTGAATATTCCTTGCTGCCGGCACGCTCATCCTTGGCAAAACCAATGCCGGCACCGAAATCCTTGAGTTCGCGCGTACCTACATTCGATGTCATTATGAGGACTGTATTGCGGAAGTCTACCGTGCGTCCGTAACTGTCGGTTAGGCGACCTTCGTCCATAACCTGCAACAGGAGATTGAAAACATCGGTGTGTGCCTTCTCAATCTCGTCGAGCAGGACAATGGAGTAGGGACGGCGGCGTACCCGTTCTGTGAGTTGACCTCCTTCCTCATAACCTACATATCCCGGAGGGGCACCTACAAGGCGTGAAACCGTGAACTTCTCCATGTATTCGCTCATGTCTATGCGTATGAGCGAGTCGGCGCTGCCGAACATGAACTTGGCAAGTTCCTTGGCAAGCAGTGTCTTGCCCACACCTGTGGGGCCCAGGAACATGAATGTGCCTATCGGCTTGTTGGGGTTTTGCAATCCTACACGACTGCGTTGTATTGCTTTGGTGAGTTTTTCTATTGCATTGTCCTGTGCTATCACTCTGCTTGTGAGTTCATGCTTCATGCCCTTTAAGCGGGTCCACTCGTCTTGTTGCATGCGCTGCATTGGTACGCCCGAAATCATTGATACCACTTTTGCAACCTCTTCCTCGTCTACCGTCTGGCGGTTACCGGCAAGACTCTTTTCCCATTCGGTTTTCATTCTTGCAAGTTCGGCTTGCAACTCCTTTTCCTTGTCGCGCAGGTTTGCTGCACTCTCGAAATCCTGACGCTTTACTGCGGCATTCTTCTCCTTGTTCACAGTGTCAATGAGCAATTCCTGCTCTTCAATCTCCTTTGGAACCTTTATGTTGCTTATGTGCATGCGGGCACCGACCTCGTCCATGGCGTCAATGGCTTTGTCGGGGAAGCAACGGTCGGTTATGTAGCGGTCGGTCAATTTGACACATGCCTGCAATGCCTCATCGGTATATGTTACATTGTGGTGGTTTTCGTAGCGCTCCTTTATGTTGGTGAGGATGTTGTATGTGTCCTCGGCCGATGTGGGCTCTACAAGTACCTTTTGAAAACGTCTTTCCAGTGCACCGTCCTTTTCTATAGTCTTGCGGTATTCGTCGACAGTGGTGGCACCAATGCACTGTATTTCACCACGTGCAAGTGCCGGCTTCAATATGTTTGCGGCGTCCATTGAACCCGGTGTTGAACCGGCGCCCACAATGGTGTGTATCTCGTCAATGAAGATTATGATGTTGGGATTGTTCTCGAGTTCGTTTATTATGGCACGCAAGCGTTCCTCGAATTGCCCCCTGTATTTTGTGCCGGCAACAACGGCTGTCATGTCGAGTGCTATGACGCGTTTGTCGAACAGCATGCGGGATGTCTTGCGCTCTACAATACGTTGTGCCAACCCTTCCACTATTGCCGATTTCCCGACACCGGGTTCTCCAATAAGTATCGGGTTGTTCTTTTTTCTGCGACTCAGTATCTGTGAAATGCGCTCAATTTCTTTGGCGCGGCCGATGACCGGGTCCAGTTTTCCCTCGCTTGCAGCCTTAGTCATGTCTACACCGAAATTGTCAAGTACGGGTGTGTCATTCGATGATTTCGCCTGCTGTGTCCCCATTGTCTGCTTCCCTACATTGCTGCTGCCCCCGGGCAGGGCCTCTTCTTCATCGTCTTCGTTGTCGGTATATCCAAACCCGTTAGATATGTTGCTGTTCTTGTCCGGAGTGGTGGACTTCACCATGTCGGACATTCTTGAGTACGTTATATTGTTTTCCTCCAGAATTTCTGCTGCCAGGTTGTTCTTTTCCTTGAGTATACCTAATATAAGGTGCTCGGCATCGGCAATAGTCTTGAATGCGCGGGCTTCAAGAGTGCAGAAACGGAGTACTCTTGCTGTACTCAGGCTCATCTCTACATTCTCGTCATAGGGCATGTCTGCCGCCTGTACTAATGAAGAGAGTCGTTTCTCAATACTCTCTTTGAGTTCCTGAAGGTCAACGTTCATGCTGTTCAGCATATCGAGTGCACAACCCTTGCGGCGGCGTATTATTCCCAGCAAGAGATGTTCCGGGTTAATGGTCTTGCTGCGCAGGCGTGTGGCCTCCTCTTTGCCAAGCGACAATATTTCGGTTATTTTTTGCGATAGTTCGTTGCTCATCTTTTCCTCCTCTTTAATTTTATTCAATATAGTCTTTTCTTTCCGCTTGCGAAGATAGCGTAATATTCTCTTCTCTTCGCTCTCTTTTTACATAAATTTCCTTGCAAAAAGCGTGCCAAACTATTAATATTTCCAAAAATATTTCATTCGTGAGAACATTTTGCACTCAATGTGTCATTTCCTGCATTTGTATGCCACGTCTGAAAAATGTTCTTTATGCTCTGTTTTAATGTTATTATGCTTGTTGTATTGATTATTTTTTTTCTTTCATTCTTGTTGCTATTTCTTTGAATTACAATATTTTGATTTTGTGTTAACAATAATTAACAATTCTCTTCTGTGGTATTTTGGGGTGTGAGACACTCTATAAGAATGTGAGAGGGTTGTTTCTCGAGCGATACATGATTAATGCGCCAGGGGTAGGGGTGGTGTTTTCCTGCTTTTTTATATCCCACTTATCCCTACTGCGGTTGTCTTTGTCCATCATGGTGTTGATGACAGGCAACTTTCCTGGCGCTTTTTTTACCCGTTTAGTTAAAATGTTGTTTTTAGGGTGTTTTTTTGTGTGTGTTTATGTCATTTTAAATAACTTTTAACACGAGAAAATTGTATTTATAATTACGAAAGCATATCTTTGCAAATTGAAATTGTATCTTAAGGAAAAATGAGGCAATTAAAAATCACAAAAAGTATCACTAACCGCGAAAGCGCATCGCTTGACAAGTATCTCCAGGAGATTGGCCGTGAAGAACTCATAACCGTAGAGGAAGAGGTTGAGTTGGCACAGCGTATCAGAAAAGGAGACCGTCGTGCGTTGGAAAAGTTGACGAGAGCCAATTTGCGTTTTGTCGTTTCAGTTGCAAAACAGTATCAGAACCAAGGATTGAGCCTGCCCGACCTTATCAATGAGGGCAATCTTGGTCTCATCAAGGCAGCGGAGAAATTTGACGAGACGCGCGGTTTCAAGTTCATCAGTTACGCAGTTTGGTGGATTAGACAATCGATTCTTCAGGCTCTTGCAGAGCAAGCGAGAATTGTACGCCTTCCTTTGAACCAGGTCGGTTCGCTCAACAAAATAAGCAAGGCATTCTCAAAATTTGAACAAGAAAACGAACGTCGTCCATCAGCCGAAGAACTTGCCGACCAGTTGGACGTGCCTGTAGACAAGGTGGTTGATTCACTGAAATATTCAGGCCGCCACATCTCTGTTGACGCTCCGTTTGTAGATGGTGAAGACAACAGTCTGCTCGATGTGCTGGTGAATGATGATTCTCCTATGGCCGACAGTCTTCTGGTCAATGAGTCCCTTTCACGGGAGATTGACCGTGCGCTCTCAACCCTCACTGACCGTGAGAAGGAGATTATACAGATGTTCTTCGGTATCGGCATGCAGGAGATGACTCTTGAAGAGATTGGTGACCGCTTTGGTCTTACGCGTGAGCGTGTTAGACAAATCAAGGAAAAGGCTATACGCCGTTTGAAACAGAACCAGAGGAGCAAATTGCTCAAACCCTATTTGGGATAAAATCGGAATGTTTTTTTTTAACGGGCTGCGCATGCGCAGCCCGTCGCTTTTTATATATGTTGGCGGCGAAAAGGCGGCAACGTCTTGAATAAATGGGATTCCCTGTGTGTTGCCGCCCACGCCATTCGGTTTACAGTAACTTGCCAACATTCATGCATTACTGCTGTATCACTTGCCGGTGTGGGTGTACACGGTTCCCTTCACCTTGATATTGCTCTCGATACTGACTCTCGAGGGTGTAGGATACTGCAGTTTATCAAGTTCTTCTACTGCGGCAACAATGTCGCCGAGCAACTGGTCGGCCATGTCGCGGCTGAAGCCCTGGCGTACAACTATGCGCATTACAATGGTCTCTTCAAGTGTGGCCGGGAGGGTATAGGCCGGCACCATCCAACCATTCTGTTTGAGTTTATCCTGCAAGTCGTAAAGTGTCCATTTACATTGTTTTGAGTACTCTTTCTTCATTTCCCAGATGAAGAGCGGGTTTGTAACTTCGCTGCTATAGTTCTTGAATGGTTTCATTTTGCCTATCTCGCTGTGGAGATATTTTGCAATCTCCATGGAGTTATGCTGTATTGCTTTGTAACCATCGAAACCCAGACGTATGAACTGATAGTATTGGCCCAATATCTGTGCCGCGGGGCGAGAGAAGTTCAAACCCACCTGTGTCACTTCGGCTCCAAGATAGTTTACGCTGAACGACATGCTGTCGGGGAGGAATTTCTTGTCTTTCCAGACAACCCATCCAAGTCCCGGATACACAAGTCCGTATTTATGTCCGCTGGTGCTGATTGAGAGAACCCATTTTAGTCTGAAGTCCCACTCTAACTCAGGTTGCATGAACGGCAGTATGAAACCGCCCGACGCGGCGTCGACGTGGATTGGAATGTCATACCCGGTCTTCTTGTTATATTCCTCTAATGCGTCGTTCAATGCTTTTACATCATCGTTCAGACCTGTCCATGTCACGCCCATGATGGGTACCACGCATATGGTGTTCTCGTCGCACTTGGCAATTGCTTCCTGCGGACAGAGTGTAAGTTTCTCTGCCGTGAGCGGTACGGTTCGCATTTCAATTTGCCATAACTGGGCAAACTTCTCCCATACGACTTGATATGCCGATGAGATTACAAAATTGGGCTTGTCGTAAGGTTTCCCTTCTGCCATGCGGCGTTTCTTCCATCGTTGCCAGGCTGCCACGCCACCAAGCATACATGCTTCGCTTGAGCCTATGCCCAACGCTCCGGCTTTCCATTTGGACTTTTCGGGCGTGTTCCACAGGTTGGCGATGATGTTTATGCACTTAGCGCACATAACTGCAACGCGAGGGTACTCGGTCTCGTCAATGTAGTTCATGGCAATGGCATCGTTCATCAGCTTGGTGGCGTACGGGTCCATATATGTTGTGACGAATGTCGCCAGATTGAGTCTCGGTTGGGTCTGGGCGAAAGTCTCGTCTTTTACTATGCGGTATGCTATCTCTGCAGCCGTGGGGTGCTGGGGAATCTTGTCTACCGGCGAACTCTTAAGCATTTCTTCGGACCCGAATACCGATGTGGTAATGTTGGTCATACAACTTTCCTGTTTCATTTCTCTCTTGTTTAAATGGTTTATAAAAGGTTTGGAAACTGTATTCAAACAGTTTCTTGTTTGGAATGGAAACGTTGCCGTCGGTGGTTAGGTTCGTTTTTTTGTGTTTTTTATGATGTCGCAACATTTTGCCATTGTTGCTTGTTTGTAACCAGTAAAGCAATATTTGGTATGAAAAGGATTGATACAGGAAAAGGGTATATTACTCTGTGGGCACTATTGGGTATATGGTCTGTTTCAGCGCTGACATCTTTGCCGGGGTTGGCAATTTCCCCAATCTCGGAGAAACTGCTTCATGTTTTCCCTTCGGCTACCGATTTGGATATCCAGTTGCTAACAACCCTGCCTTCGCTGTTTATTATACCGTTTATTCTCTTGGCCGGTTTTATCAGTGAGAGAGTGGGGTATATAAAGTTGTTGTACATTGGATTAGTGATATTTCTTTTAAGTGGTGCATTATACTTTTTCTGTACCACCATGACTCAACTTATAGTGGTGAGCGTGTTGCTTGGCGTGGGTGCCGGGGTGATAATTCCGTTGTCGACGGCTTTAATCTCGAGGTTCTTTGTCGGGGACGAGCGTACAAGGCAATATGGGTATGTTTCGGCCATAACCAACATATCTTTAGTGGTGGCAACGACTGTGGCCGGATGGCTTGCCGATATCCAATGGCGACTGCCCTTCGTGGTATACCTGCTGCCGCTGGTTTCCATAATGCTTGTTCCGGCAATAAGGCGTGGCGAAGTTGCACAGCATGCTGACAAAGATGAGCATGCGGCATTATCGGGAAAGATATCATACCTCCCGCTCTCAAAATATATGTCATATTATCTGCTTATAACTTACCTTGTCATGGTATTCAGTATCAACCTTCCTTTCCTTTTGGGCAAAGAGGGGTATGACAGTGCTGTGTCGGGAGCAGTGCTCTCGGTGTTCTTTCTGGCGATGATGTTGCCCGGACTTTTTCTCAAGCGTATACTTGATGTGGTGAAAGGAAGGGTCCTGCAGTTCTCCTTGCTGTTGATTCTGCTTGGTGTTGCCGATATATACATGAACCGTTCAGTGGGTTTTGTCATTATCGGGTGTATTGCGGCCGGAGTCGGGTATGGAGTGGCGCAACCATATATCTATGATGTTACAGCCTCACTTGCTACAGGTGGAAAGGTGACATCGGCGCTTGCGCTGCTGATGTCAATGAATTATGTAGCCATTGTTATTTCGCCCTTTGTGGTGGAGTATTTACAGGATATTACCGGTATGAAGGATGAAGGTTCTCCTTTCCTCATAAATGCAGTGATAGCGTTCTTTGCATTGCTTTTTGTTACGGCTTATAAACATTTTGTGAAATGATGAGCGGCTTTTCAAAAGGCTCCTTGGCCTTGCTCTTTGCGCGTACTTTCAGTGGGTTGAATGTAAATGCGCTTGGTTATTTGCTGCCGGTGTGGATTGCTCCGTTGAGTTGTGTGTCGTTGCGTCTCTCGTTCGGTGCGGTAGTGTTCTGGATTGTTTCAATATTCTCGAAACCGGAGACTGTCCATTGGAAAGACGCACTCAAACTGATTGCACTGGGCTCGCTCGGAATTTTCGGATACATGTCACTCTATGCGTTGAGTATAAGTTTTACCACTCCTGTGAATTTTGCAATCTTCAATGCTATGCAACCTCTTTGGGTTGTGATTGTGTCAGCTGTTGTATACCGCGAAAGCGTCGATTCACGCAAATTGCTCGGTCTTGCTGTAGGTTTTGTAGGAGCATTGCTCTGCATTCTGTCTGAACCGTCGGAATCTGTTGCCAGTAATCCGTTGCTGGGTAATATGTTGGCTATTGCTGCTTCAATCATTTATGCAATATATCTTGTGTTTTCAGCAAAAATGGTAGGACACTTGTCCAGTGTCACTATCCTGCGTTATACATTTACTTCAGGTGCTGCTGTTGCATTGGCAGTAATGTGTTTTACAGGTTTCTCGGCTTCTATTTTCGCAGGCAAGTTGCATGCATTGCCTTCGATTGTACTTGCGTTTGTGTTGGTTTTCCCAACGGTGGTGACATACTTCCTCATTCCAATAGGACTCAAGTATCTCAAGAGTACGGTGGTGGCGCTCTATGGATATGTAACGCTCATTGTTGCGGCATTCTTCTCGTTTCTCTTCGGGATGGACCATTTTCACCCAATAATCCTGCTTTCGTTGGCTTTGATAGGTGTGAGCATATATCTCGTGGGTGTTGTAGAAGGTCCTCGGAATGTCAAGGATAAATAAGTGATTAGTTCAATAAACCATGGTGGTGTTTCTCAATTCAATTTTGTTAAATATTAAATATAATATCAAATATATTGGAAATAATGATTAATTTTGCATTCAAATGTAAATTAAAACTGAATGAAAAAGATTTCATTATTTCTGTCACTTCTCTTTGTGGCAGTGATGGTTTTCGCGGCACCCGCACGCAGAAGGCCTGTAAAACTCCTTCAGTCCGACGGTACCTCTCTGACGGCTATTCTCATCGGTGACGAGTCGTTGCACTATTATTCGACCATTGACGGCAAACCGCTTATAAGAGAGGCCAATGGTGATTTTTCGTATGCCACTTTCACTCCTGAAGGTCAGTTCGTGTCTACAGAATGCCTGGCGCACGACGCTGAACACCGTACCTTGTTCGAGAAGAACCTTGTCGCTTCCATTGATTATGAAGGGATGATGGTTTCATTGAACAGTGCTCATAAAGCGCGCTCGGCAAAATTCAGGGCTGCAGCACAGAAAGCCGGTTCGCAGATAACACCCGAAGGTGACGTGAATATTGCAGTTGTCCTTGTACAGTTCAAGGATACCAAGTTTACATATACCAAGGAAGATATCAACAGTGTATTGAATGTTGAAGGATATAAACTTGACAATCCTTTTGCCGAGAGTGTGGGAAGTGCGCGCGACTATTTCATTGCGCAGTCCGATGGCAAGTTCCGCCCGAATTTTATGGTAACTGATATTGTGACACTCGATAACAATATGGTCTATTATGGCGGGAACAACACCAACGGTGATGACATGAAGCCTTCGTATGCAGTGAAGGAGGGTATTCAGAAAGCTGATGCTACATTCGACTTCTCGAAGTGTGACAATAACGGTGACGGTGAAGTTGAGTTCGTATACTGTATTTATGCAGGTTATTCCGAGTCCTATGGTGCCGATGAAAACACAATATGGCCCCATCAATGGGAACTCAGGGCGCAAGCCGGTACTGTAACGGTAGACGGCGTCAAGTGTAACACCTATGCCTGCAGCGGTGAGCTTGTATATAGTGAGGAGTATGAACCGGAGATTGGAAAGGTACTTGCCGGTATCGGCCTCATCTGCCATGAATTCTCGCACTGTCTTGGTTTGCATGATATATATGACACCACTTATGAGAGCGGTAACTGGGGTATGGACTACTGGGATGTCATGGACCAGGGCAACTATGCAGCCGAAGGATATGTTCCTGTAGGTTATAGCGCCTACCAGAGGGATTTCTGCGGTTGGAGAGAACTTGAGGTAATTGACTCTAAAGGCGATTATTCCATGAGACCTCTTACTCAAGGCGGCGCAGCGTATAAGGTCGTCAACGATGCCAATCCGAATGAATATTACATTCTTGAGAACCGTAAACAAGAGGTTTGGGATTCTTATCTCTTCAACAGCGGAATGCTTGTGATTCATGTTGATTACAACAAGAGTGCGTGGGAGAATAATGCAATCAACACAACAAAGAATCATCCACGATACACCCTTATTCCTGCCGACGGCAAGTTGGATGTCTATGGTGAAGTCTCAGCCCAGGAATTTGTGGCAAGCCTTAAAGGTGACGTGTGGCCCGGAACCAGCGGCAATACAGAACTGACCAACACTTCAAAACCGGCGGCAAAGGTCTACACCGGCGCTTACATGAATAAACCGATACGTGATATAAAGTACGATGAGGATGGCATTATTTCATTCAACTTCATGAGCGGTATGTTTGATGTACCCGAGGTGTTGCCGGCGACAGATGTTACCGCAACATCCTTTGTTGCCAATTGGGCTGCAGTTGAAGGCGCTGATGAGTATAATGTAGAACTTTATAAGGTGAGCGATGTTGAGGGCGGTTCCGGAGACCCTGAAATTCTCCTAAATGAAGATTTTACGAGCTTTACAAAGACTAACACCGACGTACAGTCTACAATAAATGACTACACTGTGACCAGCGGTTGGGAAGGTTATAAGATATACAGTGAGGGCGGAATCATCCGTGTAGGTACATCAAACAATGACGGTTGGTTAAAGACACCGCTTTTGAGCGCCGAGGGTGAAGTCACGGTTAAGTTCTCTACTGTATTGTTCAACACCAGTGACCTTGGTTCTGTGTTGACGGTTTCTATCAATAGCACTGATGGCAGCATAATCGAGAGTAAAGATTTTACACCTGGTAATGGTATCGTAACATATAAAATGGTTGCAACAGTAACCGGTGAATTCTATGTGGAGTTCTCTACGTCGGGCAGTAAAACCAAGAAACGTGCTAATGTCGATGATGTGGTTGTTTCTGTTGCAGGTTCTACAGCAACAGAGCTTGTAGCAGAGGTTACTACTTCGGAAACGAGTTACAAGTTCGACAACCTTGAAACCGGGTGCAATTACCGTTACCGTGTTCAGGCACAGGATAATTACGGTTCTTCAGCTTTTTCATCATACCAGGATGTCACAATAATTACTGGAATTACAGAATTTACCGGTGAGGATTCTGTTGTTGACATATATACTTTGACAGGCATTAAGGTTTATAGCGGTACCAAGGAGGGTGTAAAGGTCGCTGTTCCCGGTGTGTATGTTGTGAAATCAGGTTCCAAAAGTTATAAAGTGCTTATGAAGTGAGTTTCGCTTTGTATGAATTTTCTTGAATAAATGTTCTTGGAACTGTCTGGCAGATTTACATGTCTGCTCGCATTAATTGAGGTCGGCCGTGGGGCCGGCCTCTAATATTGTATTGACTGAATGTAAAATGTTGTTTATGGAATGGGGCTTTCATGTGCTGCAATATAATTCAGAACCGCATTCTTCCCCATTGCTTTTCTTTCCCCCACATATAGTGGAGTAATTTGTCTTTTAGTCTCATTTGCCTCATGTTCCTTTAACTCTTAAACAAACCGGGTATTTAAGGGTGATTTAGTATCATTTTCTGCTTTATGATATTTCTGCGATGAAATAATCGGGAACAACAACTTGATTTACAATACAGTAAGACTTATTTAACCTCATGAGAATCTAAAATTTCCAATAATCCCTGTTATTGTACTAATATTTTACATTCTTTATTGGTTTCAATTGTAATTTATGTTTTAACGTTGTTAGTTTCTATATTTATTCACTTTTACCGCTGTAATATAATAGTTTTCTTTGACAAGTTGTGATACAAATACATATACAATTGTAATTTGTTAACAACGCACAGCAAGATTCAATTCCGAGTTATACAAATGTTGTGTAGGGTGGAGTGGTGGTGTGTTGCATTCTGTCATGAAAAGTACGCACGTTATCAACAGATTATTATCAACACTGTTTATATGTGTATGCATAAAATATACACTTTGTATAATGGTTGTGTAATTTGTTAAAAACAAGCATTTTACAATGTGTTTGTTATAGTTATTTAATTGATTTTTCCACATAAAAACCCTTCTCGTTTTCAAAAATGCATATAGTATTGTGTTTTGTGTTATAAAGGCCGAATATCCAATATTTTATAAAAAAAACATTCAAGTAAAATATATTCTGTGTATTATCCTTGCGCCCGGTGTGGTCGCACGTCTGTTGGTGTGTGCAATTGTATCACGCGTTGTCGCTTTTGACTTTTTGCAAAACGGTTTATTTTGATTATAAATGTAAACATGTCGCCGTTGTGGGGTTTTGCAAAACTATTGCTTGTTTGAGATTTATTTGTTACCTTTGTAAAAGTGTTGGTTGAAACATTTGTACACACTTAATAATGCATAAAATCATGAACGAGAAAGAGAGGATTGAGCTCCTCATGAAATCGTATGGGATGACCCCTTCCCAGTTTGCCGACCGCACAGGAATACAACGCGCTTCGGTTTCACACATAATAAGTGGTCGTAATAAACCCAGTCTTGAGGTTCTTCAGAAGATTTACGAGGCTTTCCCTGAATTGGACATAAAGTGGTTGATGACCGGTGTCGGTGAAGAACCGGTAACAGGCGGTGTTGCAGAAGACAATGTTGCTGCACGCGAAAACTCACTGTTTCCGCAAGATTCGCTATCTGCTCCGGTGCAGCAGGATGTGCAGGAGTATCGCTCTTCCGATGTACAGAACAGTGTTCTTCTCCGGCAGACAAAGGTGCAACCTGTTCAGCGGTCATTGCAACGCAAGGCGCCTGCTGCACAGAAAATGCGTCAGCAGCCTGTGCAGGAACGCAGGGTAAAGGAGATACGCATATTCTACACCGATGGTACATACGAGACTATGTTCCCAGAAAAATAACAGACTTTCGGTTAGCCGCATTTTTTCTTTTGTGAAAATAAATTGCTTGAATATTCATGAATAAGGGCAAAAAGTACTATCTTCGCATATATTGAATAAGGTAATACAATAGAACATATAGATTATGAAAAAAGTTCTTGTCGATTTGACAGTAAAGGAGGTGCAGCATGTCAATGCCAACTGTGTGTTGTTGGTTATGGGCTGTGACAGGCCTCTCCCCAACACCAGTCCGGGACAGTTTGCGGAACTGCGCATAGACTCTACTCCCACGGTAATGCTCCGCCGTCCTATTTCGGTACACAGTTTCAATGCCGAAAAGAACGAGATTGGTTTTCTGGTGCAGCTTGTGGGAGACGGTACGCGCTGGCTCGGTTCGCTCAAGGAGGGCGACAAAGTAAACACGCTCATGCCGCTTGGCAACGGTTTCACTTTGCCACAGAGTGCAGGCAAGCGCTATCTGCTTGTGGGTGGAGGTGTAGGTTCGGCACCCTTATACTATCTTGCCAAGGAACTCAAGGCCCGCGGTTGTGATTTTACAATCCTCATCGGTGCCCGTTCGGCAAAAGACCTATATTTGCGTGAGGCGTATGAGGCGCTCGGCCGTGTAGAATACACCACCGAAGACGCAACATTGGGAGAAAAAGGATATGTGACCAACCACTCTGTGCTTGGCGAGAAATTCGATTATATCTTCACGTGCGGTCCCAAACCCATGATGCTTTCGGTTGCAAGATACGCCCGCGAGAACGGTATCGGTTGCGAGGTGTCGCTCGAAAACAAGATGGCCTGCGGGCTTGGTGCGTGTCTCTGCTGCGTTGAGGACACCAAGGAGGGGCATAAGTGTGTGTGTACAGATGGTCCGGTATTTTCAATAGATGAACTGAAATGGTAAAGACAGATGTAAAGATAGGCGGTCTTGAACTGAAGAACCCGGTAATGACCGCGTCGGGAACGTTCGGCTATGGTCTCGAGTTTGCCGATTTTGTCGATTTGAACAAGTTGGGTGGCTTTATTGTGAAAGGCACGACCCTTAACCATCGTGAAGGCAATGCCTACCCTCGTAGCGCCGAGACTCCCATGGGAATGCTCAATGCGGTAGGCCTGCAGAACAAGGGTGTGGATTATTTTGCACAGAATATATATCCGCAACTCAAGGACCTTGACACCAATGTCATTGTGAATGTCTCAGGAGCCTGCATTGAGGATTATGTCGCTTGTGCCGAGAAGGTTGCTGCGCTCGAGAGGATTCCCGGCATAGAACTCAATATTTCATGTCCTAACGTAAAACAGGGAGGTATGGCGTTCGGTGTCCAGGCTGCGTCGGCTGCCGAGGTGGTTTCTGCTGTGCGCAAGGCCTATCCCAAGACGCTCATCGTAAAACTTTCCCCGAATGTCACCGACATAACGGAGATTGCGCGTGCTGTTGAGGGCGCCGGTGCCGACAGTGTGTCGCTGATAAACACTTTGTTGGGTATGGCTATTGATTCGGAAAAACGCCGCCCTGTGCTTTCTACCATCACAGGAGGAATGAGTGGTCCTGCCGTAAAGCCTATAGCCCTTCGCATGGTATGGCAGGTTGCAAAGGCGGTGAAGATTCCTGTTGTAGGTATCGGAGGTATCACTACCGGTGCCGACGCAGTGGAGTTCCTGCTCGCAGGAGCAAGTGCCATAGAGGTCGGTACGGCCAACTTCATGAATCCTGCCGTTACCGGTGAAATTGTGGATTATATCGAGGATTATCTCGTGCGCCATAAGATGAACTCCGTTGACGAACTTATAGGAGCGCTGGAGGTATAAGGTGTGTATATACCTGTATGGATGGATGACTAAAATAGGATGACTGCAGTCATCCTATTTTAGTTGTTTTTTATACTGTTTACTTTTGTATATACAAATGTAATCTGTAAATAAAATTCAATTTACTTTAGAAGGTCGGGCCGCAACAGTTTTGTGCGCTCGAGTGACTGCTCGAATTCCCATTGACGTATCTTTGCCTCATGTCCCGAGAGTAGAATATCGGGAACTTTCCATCCGTTGTACTCTGCCGGGCGTGTATATACGGGTGGAGCAAGCAAGTTGTCCTGAAATGAGTCACTCAAAGCCGATGTTTCGTCCGAAATTACGCCAGGAATAAGGCGAATAACCGCGTCGCAAATTACCTCTACTGCCAATTCGCCACCCGTTAGAACATAATCTCCTATACTTATTTCTTTGGTAATCAAGTGTTCGCGTATTCTATGGTCAATTCCTTTGTAATGTCCGCACAAAAAGATGAGATTTTGCTTCATTGAGAGTGAATTTGCCATCGGTTGGTCAAAAACCTGCCCGTCGGGAGTGGTATAAATGACCTCGTCGTACTTGCGTTGGGACTTCAGGTGCTTAATACAGTTGTCAATGGGTTCAATCTTCATTACAAGTCCGGCGCAACCGCCAAAGGGGTAATCATCGGTCTTGCGGTGTTTGTCTGTTGTATAATCACGTAAATTGTGTAAACAAATTTCGGCATAGCCATTTCGTTGTGCGCGTCCCATTATTGATGAATTGAAAAAACTTTCCATCATCTCCGGGAAGGTGGTAATTATGTCAACTCTCATCAGATGTATATTATTGTAAATTCAATTTCCTGTAACCGGTTTACTGTTTCATTTCGCGAAGATAAGATTTTTATTCGAGAGCAAAGGTATCTTCCTGTGTCAAACTGAAAATAACTCCACAAGATTTCTGTTTTTGCCAATGGTAATGATAACGGTCGCAAATAATCAAATCTCATGAACTCGTAACTCATAAAGGACTTTGTTAAACCACTTTTAAACCCGTTTTAAGAGGTTTTTGCTTTAAACGGCTGTTTAAACGCCTTCTGGGACTTAATAATACTTAATTTTTTTGTCGGTTTCGGCAATTTTGATTAATTTAGCAATGTCTTATAATATTAATAAGGTATAAGGACGGACAACAAATACTAATTTTAATTTATAATATTTACTCAGATGATTGAAAACGACAGAATCATTAAAGTCAATGTGGAAGAAGAAATGCGTTCTTCATATATTGACTACTCAATGTCGGTAATTGTGGCGCGAGCTCTACCTGATGTTCGAGATGGCTTGAAGCCCGTTCATCGCCGTATTCTCTACGGTATGATGGAGCTTGGAAACACTTCAGATAAACCGTACAAGAAATCGGCACGTACTGTCGGTGATGTACTCGGTAAGTATCACCCTCATGGTGATTCATCGGTATATGGTGCCCTTGTGCGAATGGCTCAGGATTGGGTAATGCGCTATCCGCTCATTGACGGCCAAGGTAACTTCGGTTCCATCGACGGTGACTCTCCGGCAGCCATGCGTTATACCGAAGCACGCCTGCACAAGATTGGCGAGGAACTTGCACAGGACCTTTATAAGGAGACAGTTGACTTCCAGCCCAACTACAACGACGAGTTTGTTGAACCGACTGTCATGCCGACACGTATTCCCAACCTTCTGGTGAACGGTTCTTCGGGTATTGCCGTAGGTATGGCAACCAATATCCCCACACACAACCTCAATGAGGTACTTGACGCATGTGTGGCATACATAGACAACCCCGATATCGACACTGATGGGCTCATGGAGCATGTGAAGGCTCCCGATTTCCCTACAGGTTGTGATATATTCGGTCTCAATGGTGTACGTGACGCATATGAGACCGGACGTGGTCGCGTAATAATGCGTGCTGTTGCCGAGATTGAGTCGGGCGCACAGCATGACAAGATTGTTGTAACGGCAATTCCTTACAATGTAAATAAGGAGGAACTCATCAAGGATATTGCCTCAATGGTGAATGAGAAGAAGATTGACGGCATTTCAAATATCAATGACGAGTCGGACCAGTCGGGTATGCGCATTGTAATAGACGTTAAACGCGACGCTAATGCAAATGTAATACTGAACAAACTCTACAAGATGAGTTCTTTGCAGACATCGTTCAGCGTGAACTGTATTGCCCTTGTCAACGGCCGTCCCAAACTCCTCTCCTTGAAGGATTGTATCGCTTGCTTTGTCGAGCACCGTCACGATGTAGTCATCCGCCGTACAAAGTACGAACTCCGCAAGGCCGAGGAGCGTGCACACATTGTAGAGGGTCTTATCATTGCTTCGGACAACATTGACGAGGTTGTACGCCTTATAAAAGCCGCCAAGTCGCCGGCCGACGCCAGGACTGCCCTTCAGGAACGTTTCAACCTCACCGAGGTGCAGGCCGCAGCCATTGTGGAAATGCGCCTGGCACAACTCACCGGTATACAGCAGGACAAACTGCACGCCGAGTACGAGGAACTTATGCGCAAAATCGAGTACTACAATGCAATCCTCACCGATGAGGAACTTTGCAAGCAGGTAATCAAGGACGAACTCTTTGAAATCAAGGAGAAATATGGCGATGAGCGCCGTTGCAAGATAGATTACAGCGCGTCGAGCGACTTCAATCCCGAGGACTTCTATGCCGACGACGAGATGGTAATAACAATCTCGCACATGGGATACATCAAACGTACTCCTCTTACCGAGTACCGCAGCCAGAACCGTGGCGGTGTAGGTTCAAAGGGAAGTGATACACGCGACAGCGACTTCATCGAGTACATTTATACGGCAACCATGCACAACACAATGCTGTTCTTTACGCAACGCGGTAAGTGCTACTGGCTCAAGGTGTATGAGATTCCCGAAGGCAACAAGAATTCCAAGGGCCGCGCTATACAGAACATGCTCAACATTGACGCCGATGACGCAGTGAATGCATTTGTGCGCGTTAAGACTCTTGCCGACAAGAACTTTATCGAGAGTCACAACATAGTGTTCTGTACAAAGAACGGTATCATCAAGAAGACCAGTCTTGAACAGTATTCACGTCCACGTACAAACGGTATCATTGCAATAACAATACGTGAGGATGACCGTGTTATTTCTGTGGCGCTCACCGATGGCGACAGCGACATCATCCTTGCTAATCGTGGCGGTAAGGCGGTACGTTTCAATGAGAATTCCGTACGCGCAATGGGCCGCACTGCAACCGGTGTAAAGGGTATGGATATTGCCGATGACGATGAGGTTGTGGGCATGGTAGTCCTTCCAAAGAGCGACGATGTAGAGCATAGTCTGCTTGTGCTTTCAGAGCAGGGTTACGGCAAGCGCTCGGCAACCGATGACTATCCCACCGTAAGCCGTGGCTGCAAGGGTGTCAAGACACTCCAGGTTACCGAAAAGACAGGAAATCTCGTTGCCATCATGGATGTTAACAACGATAATGACCTTATGATTATCAACAAGTCGGGTATAACCATCCGCACATCGGTTGACCAGATACCGGTACAGGGCCGTGCAACTCAAGGAGTGCGCATAATAAACCTGGGCAAGAAGAATGACTGCATAGGTTCGGTATGCAAGGTTACCCGCGAAGTCGAAGAGGAGTTGCCTGCCGATGAAGCGCAGACCGACGGCAACGTCAATGTGAATGAAGAGAACAATAACTTATAACTTTAACTTAAATACTTTTTAATATGAAGAAGTTAGTATTTTCGTTGGCATTTGTACTTATGGGTTCATTTGCTATCGGTCAGGAATTGACCAAAGAACAGATTAAAGAACAGAAGAAGCAGAAAAAGGCGCTCATGACAATGGTTCAGGATACCGAGGCCAAGATTTCTGCTGACCCCATTGGCGCAGCCAGAGCCTTGAAGGCTGCAACCGGCAATGCGCTTGTGAATACCGACGCTTATGTATGGTATGTGAGCACATCGGCAAAAAAGGCCGTTATTGACGATGAAAACCGCAAGCGTGCCGAGGGTGCGGCATTCGATGAACCGTTGATGTATTCTTACGTGTATGAACTTGGCTCCGACCTCGAGAACTGCGAGAAGTATGACAACATGCCCGACGCAAAGGGACGTGTAAAACCCAAATATAAGGATTTCATCCTTATGACATACGCCCAGCAGTTTGCCCAGTTCTACAATGCCGGAGCATACTACTATGGCAACGAGGAGTATGAGAAGGCATATGATCTCTTCAAGATGTTCATCGATTCATCGGACAAATTGTACAAGGCAGAGATGATGCCAAAGGATACAGTAAATGTACCTGTTGCAGCATACAATATGGCTCTTTGCGGTATGCAACTCGAGAACTATGATATGGTATTGACTCATGTTGACCTTGCAATGCAGAACGAGCAGATGGCACAGAGTGCATACCGTTTCAAGGCTGCTGCTTATCTTGAGAAGGGCGACTCTGCAACATGGCTCGATATGTGCAAGGAGGGTATAACAAAGTTCCCTTCAGACCTCTACTATAGCCAGTCATTGATTCACTACTATGACAGCCGTAACCAGAGTGAGGAACTCGGCAAGTTGGCCGATGAGCTTATGGCTTCAGACCCGACAAATCCTCTGTTTGTATACCTTAAGGGTTACATCGCACACCAGAAGGAGGATTTTGATACAGCTATCGAGTGGTATGAGAAGACTCTCCAGGTTGACCCAAACTATGAGAATGCACTTTCGAACCTTGGTCGTTGCTACCTCATCAAGGCTCAGGAGTACAGCACGGCCCAGTCTTCAGTGAAGGTTACCGACAAGAAGAAACTTGCCGAGGACAAGAAGATTCTCGACGGTTACTACAACAAAGCTCTTCCTTTGCTTGAGAAACTCCGCCAAGTTGCTCCCGACAAGCATGACCTGTGGCTTATGAACCTCATCAACTGTTACTATAACCTCAAGATGGTTGACAAGGTAAAAGAACTTGAGAAACTGCAGGAGTCTTTGGGTTATTGATTATCCCACTGATTTACAACAAAAAAACACTGCCGTGTGGCAGTGTTTTTTTGTTGTAATATATGTGCTTTTTTTGCAAGTGATGCGTATTTATTTCACGCGTCCGGGGTATTGTTCAAGCGCCTTCCCGAGCAGGAATATTGCGCGCTTAAGGTCTTGCTTGTCAATGGCATATGCAATACGCACCTCGTTCTTTCCGTAACCTTCCTCGCTGTAGAAACCCGACGCCGGAGCCATCATTATAGTTTCGCCCTCGTACTGAAAATCGGTAAGGCACCATTCGCAGAATTTGTCGCTGTCATCAATCGGTAAGCGGGCAACGGTGTAGAAAGCACCCATTGGGATAGGGGAGTACACTCCCGGCAATTCGTTCAGTTCGTCTACAAGGCAGTTACGGCGCTCAATGTACTGCTCATATGTATTTATGGCATATGAACGCGGAGCCTCAATTGACGCCTCTGCAACAACCTGTCCCAACAGCGGCGGACTCAAGCGCGCCTGGCAGAACTTCATTACAGCCTGACGCACAGCCTTATTCTTGGTAATAAGCGCGCCTATTCTAATGCCGCACTCCGAGTAACGCTTTGAAACAGAATCAATAAGAACAACATTGTCCTCAATTCCTTCAAGGTGGCATGCCGAAATGTAGGGTGATCCGGTGTATATGAACTCACGGTAAACCTCGTCGGAGAATAGGTACAGATTGTGCTTCTTTACCAAGTCACGTATACGGTTCATCTCATTGCGGGTGTAAAGATAACCGGTAGGGTTATTAGGGTTGCATATTAGTATACCGCGTGTACGTTCATTTATAAGTTCCTCGAAACGTTCCATCGGCGGCAGTGCAAATGACTCGTCAATAGTAGAACGAATGGGACGGATGACTGCACCTGCAGATATCGCAAATGCCATGTAGTTGGCATAGGCCGGTTCAGGAACAATAATCTCATCACCGGGATTAAGACATGTGAGGAATGCAAAAAGTACAGCCTCGGAACCGCCCGACGTAACAATGATATCGTCCGGCTTAAGTTTTATCTGGTACTGGTCATAATATCCCACAAGTTTCTCGCGCAGGGATAAGAAACCGTCACTCGGGCTATATTCAAGAATCTTCTGGTCAAATTTCTTTATGGCTTCAAGGGCAACCTCAGGTGAGTTAAGGTCGGGCTGTCCAATGTTCAAGTGATAAACCTTAATGCCACGTTCCTTTGCAGCGTTGGCAAACGGTGCCAACTTGCGTATTGGGGACGAAGGCATGAGAATGGCTCTTTCTGATAATTCAGGCATTTTTTATGTATGTGTTATAATTTCAGCGTGCAAAGTTATTAAAAAAAATCTTTTCTTGTTTATCCACACTCAATTAATTACACATTCACTTTAAATTAAATGGACTGGGATTTTGCATTGTTGTTTATGAGATATTTCGCCTTTGCTCAGTATGATCTGTGAGAACAAATTTTTCCAAAAAATCCTTTAAACCCTCACTACCCGTATATAAACCGCCAATGCATGATAATAAATATTATGTTTAATATAACTTTTAAATTTGCACTCTCGCTTATAATTGGTAAAGGAATTTCGCATAATAGAAACGCCCTGCGTGAACTGAGTTTCTGCAATTCCTACAAGAGAGATACTTCGCTCTGCTCAGTATGACAAGTGATATTCAGCACCTGAAGTGACATTCAGCCCAGGATTCCTTAAATGCGTTCTTGTCATTCTATATTTGCACTGTCATTGACTCGTTTTGCTTTTCGCAACAGGTCAAACGTAGCATAGCCGTAGGTTATGCTACGTTTGACCTGTTGCTGCAAAATTCGTCGATAACAAAACGTTGTTTTGTCATTTTGAGCAAAGCGAAAAATCTCTTTACCTGCCTTGTTCATTATTTTGCCTTACTCGCGAGGAGGAAACTTTCATCTTTTATCTTTGCTCTTTCCTCTTTTTTAAACATGCTTGTGTATTGCAGAAACTTTCCCTAAATTAGCACCGGTATCATAAATGACAGCAAACCAATGAAATTATATTCAGCACCTTTGCAGGGATTTACCGAGGCTGTGTGGCGCAATGTGCACAACTCAGTCTTTGGTGGCATTGACGGTTACTTTACACCTTTCCTGCGTTATGAGCATGGTGAGATACGCAGCAAAGACATACGCGATGTTGAGCGCAAGAATAACACTGTGCCTAATCTTGTTCCGCAAATAATTGCAGCCACACCCCAGGAAATGCACCCTCTTATGGAACTCGTAGCAAAAGAAGGCTATAATCGTGTGGATATAAATATGGGCTGTTCTTTCCCCCTGCAGGCACGCAAGAAACATGGAGCCGGGCTTCTGCCCCACCCGGACATGGTCGCAGCCCTGCTGGATGCTGCTGTCGGGTACAAGGATTTCGCATTCTCGGTAAAAATGCGCCTTGGATGGGAAAGCAAGGAGGAGTGGCGCGCACTGTTGCCGGCACTCAATTCTGCACCTCTCGAGCACATTGCCATGCACCCGCGTTTGGGAGTTGAGCAGTATAAGAAACCTGCCGATGTTGAAGCATTTGCCGAATTCTTGGAGGCATGCAAACATCCGGTAATATATAATGGTGATGTAACCTCGCTTGCCGATATACAGCGCTTTGAACAGCAGTTCCCTTCACTTAAAGGAATAATGATTGGCCGCGGACTGCTTGCAAATCCCGCATTAGGCATTGAGTACAGTCTGGGGCGCGAATTGCCGGTTGAAGAGTTGTGCAGACTTGTGCAAGAAATGCATGATGAGATGTTCGCCGGGCTCTCACCCCGTCTGCAAGGCAACACGCAGTTCCTTACAAAGATGAAACCCTATTGGGAGCACCTGCTCCCTACCCTTCCCAAACGCCTGAGGAAACCAATACTCAAGGCAACAACAATTGAAAAATATCAGGTTGCAGTGACAACCGCGCTAAGAGGCTTTTGGTAAGTAATAATTCAAATTTGCAATATCCCACAAGAGTGTTGTTCGTTTTCAAAATATTTTCTAAATTTGCGGTGCAGGGTTTAATAAATCCGGCAAACATATTTTTGAAAGTGTTTTTCGCTTTTGCCTCAAGCAGAAAATGTGGAAGTTTTCAAAACAGAAAGGCGGACGGACAGCACTCACTTCTTGTATAGTTATGTGTCTATGCATTTGCATGCCTCATACTATTCAAGTGTGGGGTATTGCGTCGTTTGTTTCTGTTAAAGGTCCTTCCACAACCTGCTGCTTGACAAACGGAACGACTCCACACTTTCTATTTTAGAACAGCCCTAATGGAGTCTCGGGTAACAAATTTTCTTTTACTTATGAAAAAGACTTTTCTTGCTGCTGTTGCAATGGTGTTCATGTTGGCAAGTTGTACAACCGTCAGCACCACTGTTACAAAATCGTTAGACTACATGGAGTCTTCGGCCCGTGTTCTTGAAGCAGACCATAACATGCTTTTAACCCCTGTTATTGCCGATTTGGAAGTCACTGACCAAAAAATAAGCTACACAGAAAAAGAGATGTTTGCAAATTTGGAAGTTACGCACTCTCTGCTGAGTAATATATCTGAATTGAAAAAGATTGCGCTTTCACGTGCGGCGCGAGAGAACAATGCCGATGTACTTTTAGGTGCAACAATTGATATTGTAACAGTAAATGGCCATCTTGAAATTACGGTTTCTGGTTACCCTGCACATTATGTAAAGTTTCGCAAGGCCGAGAAAGAGGAGGTTGAACTGTTGAAGAATGTGCATAACATTAGGACAATTAATGTCTCAAATGTTGTGGAGGCTCCTGTCAAGACATTGAATATTGAGAAAACAGAGAAAATTAAGGAATAAATAATTGCAGGGAAGTATGAAGCGCTTGTTCTTTTTAATTTTATCACTTTCTTTACTCGTACCGGATTGCAATGTCTTGCATGCTCAGGAAAATGGACAACACATCAAATCGGGTTTGGTGATAGAGAACACAACAATCCGAGAAAAAGAGGTTAAAAAGAAAGGAGTATACACTAAAAGAGGATATCAGCAGACTGCAAATATCGCTTTTGCAACAGATTTTGGTGAGTGTATAAAATTTGGTGCTGAATATATTGGCGGTTACCGTTTTAACAATGTTTTCTATCTTGGTGCAGGATTTGGAATTAGTTATAATTATGGAGGATATAGTTATAAATCATTAACCTATAATTATATTATTCGTAATGTTTTGACAATGCCTCTTTTTCTCCATTTAAGAACATATATTGGGAGGCAACATAATCTTTTTTTAGCACTTTCTGCCGGTTATGAATTTGGACTAATACCAACAGAGTTAACTGCTTTCGTTGAAGCTTACGACAGCGACTATGGTTACGATTCCGTCAACCTTAGCGACCACTATGAAGGTTCTTTCTTTGTTGAACCAATGTTGGGTTGGAGTATTCCTCTCCATTCAAAATTATGCCTGGATTTGCAAGTTGGCTTGAAACTGCACAAAATTACAGAGTATATCGATAAATTATGTAGTTTCTACTACAAGCATAGAATAGAAACTGACTTGGCTGTAAAAATCGGACTAAGATTCTAATAACATTTACATCTGATAAACTGACAAATCTCCTCATTACTGAGGAAATTTGTCAGTTTATCAGATAGTTGCTGTATAAAACTCGTTCAAGTTCGCTGCATAATATGCGCCGCGTTCGGTAGCCATCTTTTGGGGATTGGGAGTGATGCCTACGCGCGACAGGTCAAGCCTGTCGGCGTCGAAGCATGTGTCTATCGTTATGTCGCCTGTTCTGTGGCGTACTGTGTGTAGTTCGCATGCTTTGCGCAACTGTTCAAACTCTTCATCAGTGAGCCCGGCAAGCAGTGTGTCACGCAGTTTCAGTATGTTCTCGGCTGCGCGCTTGCCATGCTCAATGTCCTCACCATTGTTAATGCGCCATTTGTCGTGCAGATAGGCAAACAAACGCACCACGGTTGTGTTCACCTCCTCGGTTGCCAACAACAGGCCGTTGCGCTCCACACGTTCCCAATGTGGCATGCCATGACACTCGCCCAACTCCCATCCTTGCTTTGCAAACTCTTTTATCTGTTCAATCATATCAGTCATTTCATTTCAAAATCAATCTGTGCGGCGCAGTCATAACCTTCCTGGTACAGGGCCCGCAGTTTGTCGGTATTGCGTTCCATGCGGTCAACCTCAATGGGGCGTTGTGGGCGAATGACTATGGTACTCCCCTGCTCTTCCATGCGCTCAATCATCTCTATCTGACTGTTGTATATCGAGTTGCGCGAGCGTATGGCTTCCTTCAATTTAGGATATTTGCGGTACATAAAGAACGGAACCCGTGTACCTTTGACCGGTTTGCGGTAACCTTTGTTGCGGGTGAGCACAATCACCGGTTTGTCGAATCCCTGCTCAATGGCCCTTTTTACAGGCAGGGAGTCGGCGACACCGCCATCGACCATAGGAATGCCGTCTACATATGCTATGGGGCACACAAACGGCAGGCTGCTCGATGCCTTTACAATGTCAATTACCCGTTTGGGGTCGTTCTTCTCTTCAAAGTAGTTTGCCTGCCCGGTGAGGCAGTTTGTAGTCACGACCTCAAGTCGCCCGGTACTGCGTGCCAATGCGTCGTAGTCATATGGATATATCTCCTCGGGCAGTTTGTGGAACAGGAGGTCAAAGTCCATGATGTTGCCTTTGGTCAGAAGTTTGTCTATTCCAATGTAATTGTACTTTTCCATCATGTCTATGTTGGAAAACTTTGCCCTGCCGCGTTGGTTCGACACATAAGAAAGCGCGTTGCATGCTCCCGCGCTCACACCTATTATATAAGGGAACCTTATACCGCGGTCCATGAAGTTGTCCAATACTCCAATGGTAAAAATCCCGCGCATGCCACCGCCCTCAAGAATAAGTGATGTTCTATCTGTTATGGTTACAGTTTTATTGCTCATGTTGCAAAAGTACTAATTTAGGTATAAATTATGAACACCGACAGGGTAAAAAAAGAGTTTTGTTGCCTGTATATATGAAAATGTAACAAAATCTTTCGATAATGTACCTCTCAATTAAAATATGATAAATAAGACACTTGTTGCTCCGTATTACATGATATTTTTCTATATTCGCATACTCTAAACTATAAACACACATATGATATTATGAAAAAGATTTTTCTTTCACTTTTACTTTTAGTCTCTTTTGCGTTTGTTCATGCACAGAACAATAACGGCAATAGAGCAGAGAGTGACGTTACAGTATATGAACACGATTATATTGTGAAGGTTGGCGATGTTGCCCCGGACTTTACTCTCGAAATGCTCGACGGCACAAAGTTTACCCTCTCCGAGCAGCGTGGCAAGGTAGTCATGTTGCAGTTTACTGCCGGTTGGTGCGGTATTTGCCGCAAGGAAATGCCTTATATTGAAAGCGACATATGGCTCAAGCATAAGGATAACAAGGATTTTGTACTTGTGGGCATTGACCGCGAGGAGACAAAAGAGGCTATTTTGCCGTTCATTGAGAAGGTTGGCACCACCTACCCCATTGCCATGGACAGCAATGGCGATGTGTTTGCAAGTTATGCTTTGCGCGGTGCAGGAATAACACGTAACATTCTTATTGACCGCGACGGTAAGATTGTAATGCTTACCCGCAAGTTCGAAGAGGCGGAGTTCAAGGTTCTTGTAGAGAAAATTGACGCCATGCTTGAATAACGTGAACGGAAAGGTAAAACTGAAAACGGGCTAAAGGTTACTAAAGTTGATAAGGAACAATAATGTAAACTTTCCCACTTGACAGTCTCTTTTCTATTGATACCGGTATATATAAAATCAAGAGCGCACAACGCGTGCGCTCTTGATTTTTATTATTGTCAATAAATGTATTACTCCTCGAAACCGTTAGGATTGTTCTTCTGCCAGTTCCAACTGTCGCGGCACATGTCTTCAATACCGAACTGCGCTTTCCAGCCGAGTTCTGCCTCGGCCTTTGCCGGGTTACAGTAGCAAGTAGCGATGTCACCCGGGCGGCGTGGCTTGATAGCATAAGGAACGGGAACACCGTTAGCCTTCTCGAAAGCCTTTACAACGTCGAGCACTGAATAACCGTGACCTGTACCTATGTTGTAGATAGCGATACCCTTGTTCTCGACAATAGCCTTGAGGGCTGCAACGTGAGCACGTGCAAGGTCAACAACGTGGATATAGTCGCGTACACCTGTACCGTCGTGTGTGTCGTAGTCGTTGCCGAACACACCAAGTTCTGCGCGCTTGCCAACTGCTGTTTGTGTTATGTAAGGCATAAGGTTGTTAGGAATACCGTTGGGGTTCTCGCCAATAGTACCGCTCTTGTGTGCACCGATTGGGTTAAAGTAACGCAGGAGAACGATATTCCACTCGTTGTCGGCCTTCTGGACGTCCATAAGAACCTCCTCGAGCATAGACTTTGTCTGACCATAAGGGTTAGTGCAGTGACCCTTTGGGCACTCCTCTGTGATGGGGATGATTGCAGGGTCGCCATAAACCGTTGCACTTGATGAGAAAATCATGTTCTTGCAACCGTTCTTGCGCATAACATCAACAAGTACGAATGTACCATTCATGTTGTTCTCGTAGTACTCGAGTGGCTTTGCGCAACTCTCACCAACAGCCTTGAGGCCTGCAAAGTGGATACAAGCGTCGAACTTGTGCTCATCGAACACCTTCTGCAAACCCTCACGGTCGCGGATGTCAACCTTGTAGAAAGGAACCTCCTTGCCAATAATCTTGGCAACGCGCTTCAAAGATATTGGAGAAGAGTTGTCCAGGTTGTCAACTACCACAGCCTCGTGGCCTGCCTCGGTAAGTTCAATCAGAGTGTGGCTTCCAATGAAACCAGCACCGCCAGTCAATAGGATTTTCATTTCAGTAAGTTTGTTATAATGTTTATAAGTTGTCCATACGACCTGCTCTAATGGAGCATAAATTATCGCAAATTTAATGAATTTTATCCAATAGCAAAACAAAAGAGGGTTTTTATTGGAATTTGCACATAATTAAATGGTTTTTACGTTCGACATGCTCTAAAGCACTCACTGGGTGTAAAAAAATAATCGCCAAAAAACAAACAAGTTATGCAAAAAAGTATTACCTTTGCACCGCTAATACGGGATATTAGCTGACTCAAATCATTAATCCATTAAAAATCAATTAGAAAATGGCAACAAAAATCAGACTTCAGAGAAGAGGCCACAAACACTACGCCTTCTACTCTATCGTGATTGCAGATTCGAGAGCTCCACGTGATGGAAAGTTCACCGAGAAAATCGGTACCTACAACCCTAACACAAACCCTGCTTCAGTTGAGCTTAACTTTGAGCGCGCTTTGTGGTGGGTTAACAACGGTGCTACTCCTACTGACACTGTACGTAACATCCTTTCACGCGAGGGCGTTTATTTGATGAAGCACCTCCAGGGTGGCGTAAAGAAGGGTGCATTTGACGAGGCTGCAGCCCAGGCTAAGTTCGAGGCTTGGAAGAATGCCAAGGTAAGTGCTCTCAACGGTATCAAGAGTGCCGAGGAGCAGGCTAAACGTGACGACAAGAAGGCACGTTTGGAGGCTGAAAAAGAGGTTAATGCAGCTATTGCAAAGAAGGTAGCAGACAAGAAGGCTGCCGAGGCTCTTGCAAAGGCTGAGGCAGAGGCAGCAGCAGCTGCTGAGACAGAGGCTCCCGCAGAGGAGGCAACTGAGGCTCCTGCAGAGGCTTAAGAACCTTTTACCCCTTAAACGGGGTTGCAGTAATGCTCAAGATAATCCCGTCATCCGAAAGGTTGGCGGGATTTTTGTTTTTCAAGATTCAGCAAGAACTCCTTCCTTTCAATCCCCACGGCAAAACCGGTTAGTCTCCCGCCTGCTCCCACTACCCTGTGGCAAGGCACGGCAAGGAGCAGTGGATTGCGGTTGCATGCCATACCTACAGCGCGGGAGGCCTTGGGGGCACCTATGCGTCCGGCAATATCGCCATAAGTTGCTGTACTGCCGAAGGGAATGCGTATGAGTTCTTCCCACACACGCAACTGGAAGGGTGTACCTTCCATTGATACCGGAAAAGAAAACTTATGGACCTTGCCGGCAAAGTAGCCTTCAATTTCACTCTTTACCATCTGTTGTAAAGGGGTCAGAATTACGGAAGCACATTGTACATTGCATAGCGAAATTGAGCACACATTGCCATGCAATTGCGTAATCTGCAGTGTACCTATAGGGGTTTTTATGTAAAACACTTCTTTCATGGTGTAAATATACACAATCTATTCCGGAATACACCCCATGCAGTCTCTGTTACATTTTTTATTATGGCATGTTTTGTCAGTAACGGTATTTGGACTATTTTTGCAGTATAAGAAACTGTGTATAAAATGAAGAAGAGTTTTTCATATATGTTCATGTCAATGCTGATTGCATTACCGTTGTTGTTATCTTGTGGTGAGGACAGAACACATGAATACCTTGAGATGACAGAAGAGAATCAATGGACATATTCTACCATGGAGGATGTCTATCTGTGGGCCGGTGAGATGAATGCCCCTGACAGGAAATCATTCTTCGGTACCACATCCAAATTTTTCTCATCGTTGCTTGTAAAGAAAGACAAGGTCTCTTTCTTTACCGATTCGGTTTCCGAAGGCAGTTATGGTTTCAAGTTTTCGTTGGTACGCGACCCGCTTGGCGAGGTGATGAGCCGTTATTATGCGCTTGTGCTGTATGTGGAACCGGGTTCCCCTGCACATTCGGCAGGAATAAGGCGCGGCACATGGATTTCGGGAATTGACGGGAAGAACCTTAATTCTTCAAGCGGCAAACAGTTGCAGTCAGGTGCAGCAGCAATGGTTGCAACAAGCATAATCGACTATGACGATGAAAATGAAAAGTATTTCTGGGTGCAAGGAGACACTTTGAGCATGCAGCATTCTGTTGCTCTTGAAAGCAGGGCGATATTCATGGACACACTTCTTGACATGCGTTCCGGAAAGACCGGATATCTTGTATGCCGTAACATGAACGGCACTTCATTTGCCGATGACGTCCAAAAAACAATGCTCGGTTTTGCTGCAGCGGATGTGACTGACATCATCATTGACCTGCGTTACTGCAGCGAAGGCACAATAGAAAACGCCGCAACATTGGCAAGCATTCTTGTGCCTCAGACATTGAACGGGAACCTTTTTGCAACACTAAAAGGTAAAGGTGACGATGTTATATACAATTATGCCGAACAGCCTGTAAATTTGAGTGACAAGAGACTGTTCTTTATAATAGGCAATGAGACAAAAGGTATTGCAGAATTGCTGGTTGAGTCGGTAAATGCTTCGCGCGGTATGCACGATGTGATTATTGTCGGGACCAAAAGTGCCGGTGCCAATGTGCTTACGAGAAATTATATGTCGCCATTCGGGTTCTCGATAAACCCTGCCGTTGCCGTAATCCAAGCCTCGGATGGCGAGGACCTTCAAGCGGAAGGCATAGCTCCGGACTACCCCCTCAATGAACTTGAGGAAGGAAAATACGTTTACCCGCTCGGAAACAGACAGGAATATATCCTGCGTAATCTGGAATATTTCATAATAAACGGATTCATGCCCCAGGAGCAATAGACCCTGGACAACATTTTTATTACCCCATACAGAAGAGGCTGCTAAAAAATCTTTTAGTCAGTCTCTTCTGTTTTATAGAAAATTAATCAACTTCTTACAAGTTTCAAAAAACATACTTTGCCGTTGCTGTGTTATTTCACTGAATAACCCCAAAATCTAATTGAAATGAGAAAGATTCTTTTATTCACAGCAGCAACAGCGGTATTGTTGCTTTCGTCGTGTAATTCATGCAACAACAACGCACCGCAAGGATTGGTCATAGAGAGTGAGACCGACAGCATATATATGCTAAATGACTCCACCATGGCCGACACACAGACATTTGTCTTTGAAGGCGTATCGCCGATGAATGGGAATGCGGTAGCCAATGTGCTGCTCGCCATCAGCACGGTAAACCTGAACAGCGACGGCACGTTTACAATCACCACAGATTATGTCGACGAGGGACTCGCTACGCAGAACGACAATGGCGAGGCACTGATTATTACCGGAAATGACAGCACTATGACTGTCATTGAACTTGTGTCGGCGAACAGGAAACCGACCATAAGTTTCATGATGCAAGAGGACAGTTCCTTGGTAAAGGTGGGTCAGGACGGAAAACCTGTCAGCAAAGATGGCGGTCATAAACTCAACCTCAAGAAGTAATTAACCATAATACTATTGAATTATGAAGAAGATTTCTTTTTTTATTCTTGCAACGATATGTGTTTTCATTACATCGTGCCAAAAAGACCCTGATACCGATAAACTGGACAGGAACTACCTTGTGTACACCAATTATGACATAGATACCGATTTCAGCGCTATTGAGACTTTTTACGTCATCGACAGTATTCTCATAATTGGAAACAGCGAAAAACCGACCTATTGGAAGAACAACAACTCGCAACAAATCATCAATGCTTATAATGACAGGTTGGAAAGTCGTGGATACATCAGAGTCCCTGAGCCCGGCGAGGCTGATGTCATATTGCAGTTGAGTTACATCAACAACACATATTATTTCACATCATTCGGTCCCGGACCATGGTGGAACTCATATCCCGGATACTGGAATTGGGGAGGTTGGGGATGGTATTATCCTTACACATTCGACTACAGTTACAGCACAGGGTCAATAATAGCCGAACTTGTCAATACCAATGCTCCTACGGCGCAGAACGACAGGCTCACAGTAATATGGAATGCCTACATTTGCGGTTTGTTGAACGGTAACAACCTCAGCCTTTCGCGTACCATGAGTGCAATTAACCAGGCATTTGTCCAGTCACCATACCTCAAGAAATAAAAGTGGGTGCTGTAAAACAACATATCAACCAATTAAAATGAGAATATATGAAAACTATAAGCAGATTACTTATCGTGGCGCTCTTTGCCTGCGTGTTGGCGGTGCCGTCAAAGGGCAAGGCGCAGATATCGCTTGACAGTTATTACAACATCGACTGGCAGTTCAACATCCCGTTGGGCAACAAATTCTCCAATGGTGCCAGTGGCTGGGGTATGAATTTTGAAGGCGGATATTATGTGACATCAGATATTGCAGTGGGTGCATTCATAAACTTCCACACCAATAATGAGTACTTTTCGCGCAGGACATTGCACCTGAGTAACACGCTGGCAATGAACAGTGACCAGCAGCACCAGATGTTCACACTGCCTTTCGGTGCACTCATACGCTACAGGTTCATTGAGGCCGATTTCCAACCTTATGTGGGAATGAAACTGGGTGCATGCTATTCGGAGTTCAACAACTATTATTACATTTTCATGAGCAGTCAGGACCGTTGGGGGTTCTACATGTCGCCCGAGGTAGGCTTCAACTGGTACCCATGGCCCAACAGCATTGGATTCCACATGGCGCTTTATTACAGTTTTGCAACAAACAAGTGTGACCTGATGACATACAAGCAGGATATACTCAATTCATTCGGTGTGAGATTGGGTATTGCATTCTGATGGAGTTGACGTTCTATTAAAGCTGATAGGCCGGGCATGCCCGGCCTATCAGCTTTAATGTTGCAGGTGGTTTTATTCTGCGGGTGTCATACTCACCTCGATGAAGTTGCCCTGGTCAAGTATATACTTTGCAAGCAAACGTATATCCTCGGTTGTAATGCTCTTTACAAGTTCTTCGTAACCGGTGTGGTTGTCCTCGTTCTCAAAATAGAAGTTGTACAACCAGTTCATCCAAGCACCGTTCTTCTTCTGGCTCTCCTCGAATGACTTGAGCATGTAACTGCGGACCTTCTCTACATGTTCCGTAACGGGTCCCTCGGCTGCCAGTTTCTCAAACTCGCGTATAATGATTGCAGCGAGTTCCTCGCGGCGCTCGGGTGCCATCTTGAAGTTTACCATGAGTGTGTACTCGCCTTCGGGGAGTTTTGATACAGAACCGCGCACGCCCACACCGTATGTGCCGCCCTCTTTCTCGCGAACTTCTTCGGTATATACAATATTGAGTACCTGGTTCAAGAAACTCATTACCATCCTGTTTTTGAGTGTGGGCTCAATCTTTCCGCTGTAGATGATATTCTCGGTTCCGGTGGGGTTCTCCATCTTGTTCTTGAAATTGTTGCGGTATACACCTGTGCGGGTTTCAACAGTTGTCTTCTCTATTTTCTCTACCCTGCCGTTGCATGGCAATGCGCCTATGTAACGCTCTACGAGCGGCTTGATTGCCTCAAGGTCAACGTTTCCAACAATAAAGAACATGTATCCGGTTGCGTCACTTGTGCGGTCCTTGTACATCTCAAGTACCTTGTCATAGTCAACTTTGTCGACATCGGCTGCCACGAATGGCTGCACACGCGGGTGATTGCCATACATGGCAACAACCATTGTATCGCTCAATGCAGTGTTCGGGTTGAGATTTCTGTCCTTTAGACTGTTACGCATGCGTGTGGTGTATGACTCGAATGCTTTCTCGTCCTTTCGTGGCGATGTGTACTTGAGGTACATGAGTTGGAACATCTCCTCGGCGTCTTTTGGTGAACACCCGGCGCTTATGACGTCGTAATATGGTCCGCTGCCCACATTGGCCGATGCTGTGCTTCCGCTGAGTTTTTTGTCCAGTTGTGTTGCGTCGAATGCACCGAAACCGCCAATGCCGGAGAGTGCTGAAAGCATGCCGATATTTTCCTTCTCGCTGTCGGGGTAACGGTTTGTTCCACCAATTTTGTAACCTGAAAGGTTGATTCTGTCGGCCTGGAAATCGGTTGGCTTAACAACAACCTTAATGCCGTTTGAGAGGGTCCACACTGTTGAACCCCACTTGCCCTCTTCGCTCTTTACTATCTTGCCGCCTTCGGGGATGTTCTCAAGCAGAGGGGCGTCGACCTCGTTGTCCTCGTAAGCAGATATTCTTGCGCCTTCAATCATCTTGAGCAGCATTTCAATATCGTCCTTGCCCGGGTATGTCATACCTTCACGCTCCGGAGCATATGATATTGCCACACGGTTATCCTCTCTGTGGAGAGAAGGGATGACTTCGTTGATTTCATCAAGTGTAAGCGAGTTTATGATATCGATAGAGAGTTGGTACTCCACTTCCGGAGCCATAAGGTCAACATCGTCGAGGAAGTGACGTATGCAGTTCTGCACATAATAGTCGTTTGTGCGCTTGTCGCGCTCGGCATACCAAGAATCCATTCCGGCAATCATGCTTTCCTTGGCACGCTTGAGTTCAGGCTCTGTAAAACCGTAACGGCGTGCTCGCTCAACCTCGGTGAATACAAGAGGTATTGCCTCGAGTAACTGTTCGGGTTTGCACTGTACCATTACCGAGAATGCCTTTTTCATCTCCGTTACACCAAAACCGCTGTAACCTACACCGGCGCGCATGTATGGGGGATTCTCCTTGCTCATGATTTCAGAGAATCGGCTGTTGAGCATTGAAATGGCAACAGAACGTTTTGTGTTGTCGCGTATGTACTCTTTTGTATTGCGCTGGTCACGTGAGGGAACATCATGCTTGTACATGAGTTGGAGCACGTAGTTCTGTTGTTCCTTGTCAATCTGCTGTGAGAAAATCATCTCCTTGTTGTCCTCTACGCCATAATATACGCGCTCGGCAGGGTTCTTGGCCTTCTTTATTTTCTTGAAGATTTTCTTTATTTTCTTCTCAACCTGGTCAACGTCAATGTCTCCTACAACCACAATTCCCTGAAGGTCGGGGCGGTACCACTTTTCATAGTAGTCCCGCAGTGCCTGATGGGGAAAGTTGTCAACCACATCCATTGTACCTATGGGTAGGCGCCTGCCATACTTGTTACCTGGGAATATATCGGCAAGCATGCGTTCCTGCATGCGCATCATGGCTGTGTTACGGCCTCTCCACTCCTCGTGGATTACACCGCGTTCCTTGTCAATCTCCTCCGGGTCGAGTGTCAGGCCGTCGGCCCAGTCATGAAGAATCCAAAGGCAGGAATCTATAGCCCCTTCGGCGTTGACTGGTACATTGTTTATGTTGTACACAGTCTCGTCGATTGATGTGTATGCATTGAGGTCAGCACCGAACTTCACACCTATGCTTTCAAGGTAGTTTATCATTGACTTGCCCGGAAAATGTTCTGTGCCATTGAAACACATGTGCTCAAGGAAGTGTGCAAGACCACGCTGGTGCTCCTCTTCCTGTATTGAACCTACCTTTTGCGCAATGTAGAAGTTTACAAGATTGTCGGGGTTCTCGTTGTGACGGATATAATATGTAAGTCCGTTCTTGAGCCTGCCAATCCTTATCGACGGGTCAACAGGTAACTGCTCGCCTTTCTGCTGTGCCACCGAAGGCAACGCGAAGAGCATTGCAAGCAACAACAGCATTAGTAATCTGTTTTTTTTCATGTTCATATATATTTATTTAAGTTATCCTTATTTAATTCTGCCTGCAACTTCACAGCAAAACCCGCCGATGACAAAACTAATCTCAAAATACGTAATTTGTCGCAAAGATACAACAAATGGATGAAAATGAACGTGAAAATATCTTAAGAATGTGGGCTGTCAAAATGTTGTGTATGTAACAAATGGCGAGGTATCTCCTTTTATGGCAAGATAAATTGTTTTGTCAAGTATCTCGCGTTCCTCTTCATTTACTTTGGTTGCAGGGTCTGAGGCATAGTCGATACATTTCTTGAACATTCCGGCCTGACGGTAAAGGTCGGCTATCTGTACTTCCGGTATACGGCAATATGCAGTAAGGAACAGTATCGCATTGGTAAACATTTTTGATTGCTCATATGTTGCACGTCTGTCTGTCTTGTCATAGCGGCGATAGACATCGTTATACTGCTGTACGTATTGCATGAAGAGCGACGCGACAAGTCCCGGTTCATATGTCGACATCAATGCCTCATTGCTGCATATTGCCGCATATTCGCCTATGTCAAGACAACCGTCATCCTCGGCTTCGCCGAAACCGGTCCGTGCTTCATCCTTAATTATATAATAATATTTGCCGCAATGGGGGCAACGTTGTATGTACGAAATCTGTGAGTCGTTGCAACAATCGATTTTGCCGTCGGACCAGTATGTGCATACAGTGGTGGTTACCGGTTCCTTTATTACATGTTTCTCACCCCCGCAGTGACTGCATACAAAGATGAAAAACTCATTGCACTTGGGAATTATACGGTCTCTAAAGAACCGGCAGAACAGTGGATTGAAATAATCGTCCATAATGATGTTTGTTTATCTATTCACTTCAAATATAATATCACAAATATGCGGATGTCAATACTTCTTTTGTTGTTTAACTTATGTTTAACATTTTATACAGTATTGGGATATTCTCTGTTTTTCACTATCTTCGCGGTGATATTAATAGAGTGAGCATGATAAGATTTGATTCTGATTACATTGAGGGTGCCCACCCGGCAATAATAGAAGTTCTGGCAAAGAGTAACTTTGAGCAGCATGCAGGTTACGGTTGTGATGAATATTGTGCCCGGGCACGTGATATAATACGCTCTCATTGCAAGGACGAGAGTCTTGGTGTCGAGTTCCTTGTGGGCGGTACACAGGCAAACGTTACAGTAATAGACGCATTCCTGCGCAGTTATCAAGGTGTGATTTCGGCCGACAGCGGCCATATAAACGTACATGAGACAGGTGCCCCTGAGGCTACAGGGCACAAGGTCATTGCACTCCCCTCTTCCGACGGACGCCTGTCGCTTGAGCAGATTGCCGAATGCTACCATAATCATTGGAACGACCATTCGCATGAACACACCGTGCAGCCCGGCATGGTGTACCTGTCGTGTCCGGCCGAGAATGGTCTCATATATTCAAAGGCTGAACTCACTGCCATATCGGAGTTCTGCCATGCCAACGGACTGTATCTTTTTCTCGACGGTGCACGTCTGGGTTACGGGCTCATGAGTGAGGATTGCGACTTTACGCTATCTGACCTTGCACGCCTGTGCGATGTCTTTTACATTGGCGGCACAAAGGTTGGAGCCCTGTTCGGCGAAGCCGTGGTGTTCAAGGAGAAAGAAATGCACCGCAGTTTCCGTTATGCAATAAAGCAGCATGGCGGCATGCTTGCCAAAGGGCGCCTGTTGGGTATACAGTTTGAACAATTGCTTACCGGTGGTGAGGATTGCCTTTATTTCAGACTTGCACGCCACGCGAATCGTCTTGCGAACCGAATAAGGACTGCATTTGAGAAGAAGGGGATTCCCATGTGGATACCCTCGCGCACAAACATGCAGTTCCCTGTGCTTACCAAGGAGCAGCAGGAGATACTGATGAAGAAGTATGTCTCGGAATTCTGGTGCAAGTATGACGGCGAGAGGGATGTGGTGCGCTTCTGTACCAGTTGGGCAACCTGTGAGGAAAATGTAGACCAACTTTGTAAAGATATTGAAGAACTGCTTTAACCATGGAATGCGACAAGATTGAAAAGGTACTCTTCTACCTCAAGGAAAACTCTCTTGAGTACACGTATTATACACACCCCGAGGCGCCTACCATTGAAATAGCACGTCAATATTGGCAGAAGGATGGTTCAAAGCATTGCAAGAACCTTTTCTTCCGCAACCACAAGGGTAACCGTCACTATCTTGTGGTGCTTGACTGCGAACGCGACCTTGACATACACGACCTTGAAAAGAGACTTCACCAGGGCAAACTCTCATTTGCCTCGCCTCAAAGAATGGAAAAATATCTTGGGCTAACTCCGGGGTCGGTATCGCCTTTCGGCCTGATAAATGATACGGAAAACCATGTGCACCTGTTCTTGGATGAGAATCTTAAGAATGAAGGTTCATTAAGTTTTCACCCCAACGATAACCATGCGACAGTGGTAATATCCCAAGATGAATTCATGCGTTACCTTTCAATCGTAGGCAATACATATGAATTCATAGAGATGTACTGACAGTCTCAATAGACAAACGTAAAGAACGAGACAACAGGGATTGCCACAAAAGTACCGAACATGGCAATGAGCAGCATGTAGACATCGGAAACCAGATAACCGCTGCTTGTATATTGTGTCGATATCCAGTCACGCCTTGGTCCCGAGTGCATTCTCTTCTTCACATACGTGTATAGAGTGTATACCCCCCACCCCGTAACTACTCCGATGAATGTGCCGGCAAGTATGTCGCCGGGATAGTGTACTCCGAGATAAATGCGTGTGAATGCATTCATTGCAGCCCAAAGTATGAGCGAAACAGAAAGTGCCCTGTTCTTGATGAGCAAAAGGACGAAGACTGCTATGCCGAAAGAGTTAGAGGCATGACTTGATGTAAAACCGTATCGGGCACCCCTGGTCTCCCCTACAACATCTACAATGTACATGAGAAGCGGGTCGCGTGTCGGACGCCAACGTTCAAAGAACGGTTTGCATATAGTTGATGAAACGGTGTCGGTGATGGTTACCACAATTGCTATAAAAAGCAACAATACAAGAAAATCCTTTATGTTATTGTTCTTTACAAGAACATAGACAAGCATAAGGATAAGAGGAATCCATATCCACATTGATGTATAAACCTTTACGACACCATCCCAAAAGAGGGAGTCGCTGCCATTCATTGCCAAAAGCAGGTATTTGTCAAAGTCTATCAGTGTGTTTATGTCCATCGTGGTGTTGTTTTATCTGTTTGTGTAAGTCGTTGTCCTTTGCTTTGTGCAGGTCATATCCGCTCAATATCACTGCTCTTGACCCAACCGACCGTGCCATCCTCGAGTTCTATTTCCTTCCAATCCCCTATCGAGTCATCGGTAATGGTAACCTTGCGGCCTTCATGTATTTTCATAATGGCAGTACTTGAACTCGGTGCGCTCATCATGGTAGCCTCTTCTTTCATCACAATAGCCTGTGTGTCGTCTTGGAGCGAAGTGTAGATATTCCACGCTGCTATGTTTGCGAACAAAGTGACAACAAATCCTGTGATGGAAAGTGCAAGCCCGGTGCGGCGTACGCTGCTTTTGCGCACAAGCAGGAATAGCACTGTGCCCGCAAGTGAGGCTATGAATGCTGCAACTGCAATGATGGCCCAGGTGTCAATACCGAAAATCCTTACAAGTGCATGGAACCACTCAATGAAAAAAAGGTCATGCTGCTCCATCACTTCATCCTTCGTGCGGCTCTGGGCAAATTCCAGGTTCGTCCTGATATCATCATCTGCAGGAGCCAAGCGTAATGCACGCTCATAGTTTAGAATTGATTTGCCAAGTTCGTTGGAACGGAAATAGGCATTGCCCAAATTGTAGCACAACGCTGCTGTAGCACCCTGTTCCTCAATCAATGCTTCGTATATTGCAATGGCATTGGCATACTCTTTGCGGTCATATGCTTCGTCACCAGCACTTTTTGCCAAAACAGTTGTGCTTGTTTTAATTTCGTTAGTGCCTGTATCATTCGCTGCAAGCAAACCCTGCGGCAAGAGCATGAACAGCAGAATATATAATATCGTCTTCATTGTCATAGTTTATTTGATAGAGTTCTCCATTTTACTTATCACGTCTATGGACATGGTGTATACCTTTTCCATTGTGGCACCCTTGTCTCCGGGTGCATATCGGGCAAATTCGCCTTCGCTGAGCAGGTTCTGGAACTCTGTAATGAGTTCTTGCGGCACATTGCGCTCGAGCAGTGTGTTCGCGATATTATCCTTGGAGAGTTGCGACATTGGAATGCTCAACTTGTCACTGGTGTATCCCCACATGGCCTTTAGGATTTCGTCATAGAACCCGTTTACATTATTATCCTTCATCAATGCCTTTGCTGCTTTAAGGCGTCGCACGGCAACCTTGTTCGCTTTTTTTGTGCGCACAAGCGATGTGTTTGCATTCTCGGCAACTTTCTTGCGGTAAACAACCAGGAAAAGGATAACAAACAGTAGCGGTACGATGTAGAACAGCAGATACTGCGATGAAGCGAAGAACTTGCCATTGTTAACGCTCTCCGTATCGCCGTATTTTATGTGGCGTATGTCAGAGGCAAGCAATTTTCCTTTTTCCTTGTTTACGGTAGAAGTGACAACGGCTGTTGCATTGGATTCGTTGTTCTTCTCAACTTCAACCGTAAATGGTTTGGTCTGAATGGTTTCGTAACTTTGGGTTGAAGTGTTGAAGAAAGACATTTGTACAGCAGGGATTGTGTATGTGCCGCTGGCCTTGGGTGTAATGAGGTATTCATACACTTTCTCTCCCTTGAAACCGCTTGTCGATAACTTGAACTTGTTGTCGATTACCGGGTCATATGCTTCAAATTCCGTAGGCAGTTCAAGTTGCGGATTGCCGAGCAGTCTCATGTTGCCTACGCCCTTTACCGTAACCTTCAATGTAAACTCGCTATTGGTTTTCAGCCTGGTATCGCTTATAGTGCTGCTTATGCTGAAGTTACCTACACCGCCCGAAAAATCGGCGGGTTTACCGAAGGGAAGTTTCTCCACTTCAAGTTCAAGAGGTCTTGTCTTGAGCATTTTCTTTACATCGACATATCCGGCAAAACCGTTGAACATCATCTCGAACGGGTCCATGCTGCGACGGTTCTGCACTGCCACTACCGCTTCAAAATCAAGTGACGGAATCTGTAACTTTCCACTCTCCTGCGGGAAAAGTACAAACTGACGCCACACTACGGTATTGTAGTTGCGTCCGTTATAATGTTCAAGTTCAAACTGTTTCTCATGCGGCAAATCGACTTCCTGGATATTGAACCCTTTGAGTTCGGGGGTAGGGAAACTGAGATTGGTGAGGTTGACTGCAGAATATACCTTGTATGTAAGCAGGACCGCCTCTTGTTCATACACCTTTGTCTTGTTCAATGTGGCTCTCATGAACAGGTCATCATCTCCGATGTTTGTAGAGGAGGTGTTATTTTGTTGCCTGCGACTGTTGTCGCCCTGTTGCTGAGCACCTGTCTGGTCGGCTGGTAATACTTTTATTTCTACGCTGTTTGATGTCAGTTCTTCACCTTTGACATTAATCTTTGCCGGCGGGATAGTGAAGTTGCCCTCGCTCTTCGGCATGAGAATATATGTAAAAGTTACGGAGGATGATGATGTCATCTTGCCGTTTACACTGCTGTAACTTTGTTGGGTAGAGATATTCGGCCCCGACAGTATGTCGAATTCGGGCATTTCGGCAATCTGCGGTTCTTTGGCATTTGTGGTGTTTACCGTATATGTGAGTCTGAAATGCCGGTTCATTACCACCGATTTTGGCGCGGAGGCCACAAACGTGATATCATCGGCAAAGACTTTGCCGATGATTGATATGAATAGCAACGATGTCAGTAATATCTTTTTCATTTATATGCGTTGTATTTTTGCAAAGTTACTCAAAATTTCCTTACCAGTTTTTCTCCAAGTCCATTTTAATGCCTTGTACAGCTTTCTTTTCTTCCATATCTTCGCGCAGTTCCTTTTCGTCCTGCATGAGAGCCTCTAACATGCGTTCGTAGTTCTCCTTCTTATCGTTCTGCTCTTGCTGCTCCTGTTGCTGCTGATTCTGATTCTGCTCTTGTTGTTGATTCTGCTCTTGTTGTTGGTTTTGTTCTTGCTGTTGCTGCTGTTCCTGTTGCTGCTCCTGGTTTTGGTTCTGCTGTTGTTGTTGCTGTTCCTGTTGCTGTTGCTGCTGATTCTGTTGGTTCTTCAACAGATACTGCACTACAGCAAGGTTGTATCGTGTTTCCTCGTTTGCAGGGTCGTTACGGAGCGCTTCTTTGTATGCGGCTTCAGCCTCCTTCAATTCCATTCTATGGTGATGTGTGAGACCGAGGTTATGTCCGGCCCTGGCAACCAGGTTGCGGTTCTTGCCGACCTTCTCGCCTTCAATGCTCTTGGCCATCATCCTTTCTGCCTCTTCGTATCTTTGCAGGACAAGAGAGTCGGGTACCATTCCGTTCTCAACTTTTCCGCTTCTTATGTCCTGATAGTTTTTGAGCAGCAAGTTAGTACCTGCATTGTATGCCGATACGGTATTTGTGGTATCCATGCTGTATGCTTTGCCATACTCAATCATAGCCTCGTCATAAAGGCTGTCACTGTGCAACTCGTTGCCCGAAATCAGGTGTTCGTTGACACTCTTCACAAGCGGTGAACCATGTGCAATGAGCGAGTATGCAAGATAGACTACAAGCAGGAGTGCCAAGACGCACAATGTAACGTATATGTATTTTCTTCTTGAATCCTCCATAATGGTTTATCTCTTTTTACCCCTTCTGTTTACAGGGCGTGAAACATAATCTATTATTGCAATTGCAGCCGAATCGGCAATAAGCATTATCAAAGCCAACAGTGCTATTGCGCCGAACTGTTCGCGGAACTTCGTATAGACTTCGGACTTCACATCATCCTTAGTGAGTTTGTCGAGTTCGCTTTCAATGAGTTCCTGGGCACTGTTGGTGTTGTCGACTCTTATGTATGTGCCGTTGCCGGCAGCTGCAATGCTCTGTGCCATTGGTTCATTGAGTTTGGTGACAACGATATTGCCCTCACGGTCGCGCAGGAAATCACCGGCTTTGCCTGTAGGTATCCTACCACCCTTTGCAGTACCGATACCCATGACGTAAACCTTTATGCCTTGTTCTGCAGCCAAGCGTGCCGCCTCTTCGGCCCCACCCTCATGGTTCTCGCCGTCGGTTATAAGTATTATGGCCTTGCCTATCTTCTCATTGTCGCTGAAACTCTTGCATGCAAGGTTTATGGCGTCTCCCACGTTTGTTCCCTGGCGCTTGATAAGTGCGGGGGTAACCTGGTTGAGGAACATGTTTGCCGATACATGATCGGTTGTTATCGGCAGTTGTACAAAGGCGTCGCCGGCAAACACAATGAGTGAGAACTTGTTCCCTTTTGTCTGTGCTATCATGCGCGATATGAGCCGTTTGGCTTTGTCGAGCCTGTTGGGTGAGATATCTTCGGCCATCATGGAATTGGATATGTCAAGCGCGACAATCACCTCTACACCTTTTGATACGATAGTCTCCTTCTTGGTTCCGTAACGCGGACGTGCAAGTACAAAAACCATCAGTGCCAAAGCCGAAAGCAGGAACCAGAATGTTATTCTTGAACGTATTTTCGCCGTGCGGGGCAACAATGCCTTCATGAGTTCCTTGTCTCCATAAAGTTCAATGTTCTTTTTCCTTCTGTAGTTCGAATAGAAGTATATGGCAACCAATACAGGAATTGCCAGAAGAAGGAACAGGAATATGGGGTCTTTGAAAATCATATCATCAGCACTTTATGGGATTCTTCTAATAATGGTATAACGCAACAGGAGTTCAAGCAAGATGAAGAGCACTGCAACAGCCGCGAACAGTTGGTAAAGTTCTTCATGTTCCTTATACTCCTGAACATTGAACTTCGTGCGTTCCAACGTGTCTATTTCGCTGTATATGGCACTAAGACTTGCCTTGTCGGTAGCACGGTAATACTTGCCGCCTGTGGTTGCGGCAATGTTTTCCAGAGTCTTCTCGTCAATCTCCACCGGTACATTCTGCACACCATACGGCGTGGGGTAAGGAGCCTCTTTCTTATCTGTTCCCACCCCTACGGTATATATCCTTATTCCATACTCCTTTGCCATTTCAGCAGCAGCCTGGGGGGTAATCTCTCCCCTATTGTTCACTCCGTCGGTGAGCAGGATTATCACCTTGGATTTAGCCTGACTGTCTTTCAGGCGGAGTACGCTGTTGGCTATACCCATTCCAATGGCAGTACCGTCATCTATTATGCCTTTGGCTGCAATGTCGCAATCTACAGCGGCAAGCATGTTCGCAAGGGCATTGTGGTCGGTTGTCAACGGGCATTGTGTAAAACTCTCGCCTGCAAAGATTGTAAGGCCGATATTGTCGTTCTCCCTGCCCGCGATAAACACCTTTGCCACATCCTTTGAAGCCTCGAGTCTGTTCGGCTGCAGGTCCATTGCCAACATACTTGTAGAGACGTCGGTAGCGAGCATTATGTCAATACCCTCCACGTCCTTCTCCTCCCATGAGTCCACAGACTGCGGGCGGGCAAGGACAATTATCACCATAGAGAGTGTGATGACCCTGAAAATGAACGGCAGGTGCACAAGATAATTCCTGAAACTTTTGATATCCCCGGCGAAAGGGAGAGTTGTTGAGACCTTCATTGAAGGTTTCAGTTTCCTGCCCATAAGGATATACCACAGTATGTACGCAACAAGCGGTATAAAAAGCAGCAGATATGCAATATTTGCGAAAATCATCTTCAATCCTTAACTAAACATGTTGTACAAATCGGTTGTAAGCAGGAATATTACGCCTGCAATCACAACGGCCAGGAATATCACGGCCGCAACAAGTATTCTCTTGTGCAGCAAGGAACGTTCGTTGACAACTTTCACCTCAGTCGGTTGCACAACCTTCTCCTCCTCGATATTCTTTGTCTCGTTCACGAACTCTATCGCATTGGACATATTGAGCCTGTTCTCACGTTCTGTAGGTTTCATCTTTGCGAACTTCACCAGGTCGGCCAGTTCAAGAATCTCCTTGAGTTCCTTAATACTCTCCTTATCCTTGATTTTAAGCATTTCATCAATGATTTCCGATGTGGTCATCTCCTGCGCGTCAATGCCGAAACGTTCGTGCATGTACTCGCGTAGCACATCGGTCAACTGGGTATAGTACTCCTTTTCGTTGCCTGCCACACACAGTGTCTCATCGTTCTTTATCTCATCAATCCTGTTCATTGCCACAATGTGCGATGGCAATTTGGGTTTCACCTTTACTATGCGTATAATGGGTTTGTTCTTCACCAGACTTATTACTGCAAGCACAAAGGCTGTGACAACAAGCGCAAGAATTATGCCAAGGTATATCGCGTCGCGTATTTCTTCCCAGGTGAGTTCAACATCAAGTACAGTGGCAGGACCCGCAATGTTGTTGATGTTGGCAGTGTCTATTTCCACACTGTATACATCAAGTACAAGCCTGTTCGATGTGAATGTATCCTTGTCTACAATGACATCGAAAGGCGGAATTTCGTATCTTGTGCTGTCAAATGAAGTAATGAGATACTCCTGGACAAACCTTATCCTTTTGCCATTGTCTATGCTGCGGCTGTATTCGTTCCTTTCGAGAATCTCGATTCCGTCCACCAGCAAGGAATCTTTGAGCAGTGGCAATGCCACATCATGACCGGAATCGACACTCAGGTCAAGCCTTGCCTTTGTCTGCTCGCCGATTCTTATGGCAAACGTGTCGAGTTGGGCATTCAGTATAACATTCTGCGCTCCTACTGCCGATACATGCAGGACAAGAATTAATGAAATAATATATAAAATCTTATTTTTCATTACTATAAGAAGAGTTCGTTAAAGCAGTTGATTACTATCCGCGTTGAGCAAAAAGGTTCATTAGTGCCTTTACGTAATCCCCGTCGGTACGCACAGAAACCGAATCGACACGACTGCGGTTGAAGATATCCTCCAGTTTAGTCCTTTGAGTTCTCCACCACTCCCTTTGTGCCTCCTGCACCTTGGACGATGAAGTGTCAACAAACATCTCTTCCCCGCTTTCCGAGTCACGTACCTTTATCAGTCCCACTTTGGGCAACTCCACCAAGCGGCGGTCATATACCTGTATTGCAACGACATCGTGCTTGCGATTAGCAATAGTCATGGCATTGCGGTAGTCGCCATTATCTATGAAGTCGCTTATGACAAACGCCGTGCAACGTTTCTTCAAAGCGTTCGTAAAGAACTGTAGGGGTACAGAGATATCGGTCCTTGAACTTTCCGGTTCAAAGTCAAGCAACTCCCTTATTATATAAAGGATGTGTTTCCTGCCCTTCTGCGGCGGAATGAACTTCTCTACCTTGTCGGTAAAGAAGATTACTCCAATCTTGTCATTATTCTGTATTGCCGCAAATGCAATGGTGGCTGCAATTTCAGTGACCATGTCACGCTTTGTCTGCTTGGCAGTACCGAAATCAAGACTCTCCGAAAGGTCAATGACAAGCATTACGGTGAGTTCGCGTTCCTCCTCGAACACCTTTATGAACGGTTTGTTGAAACGCGCAGTGACGTTCCAGTCGATATCGCGCACGTCATCGCCAAACTGGTACTCACGTACTTCGCTGAACGACATACCACGACCTTTGAATGCCGAGTGGTACTCTCCTGCAAAGATGTTGTGAGACAGGCCGCGGGTCTTTATCTCAATCTTGCGTACTTTCTTTATGAGTTCGCTTGTCTCCATCAGGGTACTTCAACGCTGTTCAGAATAAGACTTACAATCTCGTCGCTTGTCATGTTGCTTGCCTCGGCCTCGTAACTCAAGCCAATGCGGTGACGCAGTACATCGTGTGCCACAGCCCTCACATCCTCTGGAATGACATAACCTCTACGCTTTATAAATGCGTATGCACGAGCGGCTAATGCCAGGTTGATTGAAGCTCGAGGTGAAGCTCCGAATGAAATCATTTCCTTCAGTTCATTCAAACCGTACTTCTCGGGGAAACGTGTCGCGAAGACAATATCCACGATATACTGCTCAATCTTCTCGTCAATATATACCTGACGCACGACTTTGCGTGCTTCTACTATCTCTTCGGGTTTGAGCAAAGGATTTACCTTTATTTTTTCGCCGGTAATATTCTGGCGTATAATTCTCTTCTCTTCAGAGAGTTCAGGATATGAGATAACCACCTTAAGCATAAAACGGTCAACCTGTGCCTCGGGCAACGGGTATGTACCTTCCTGCTCAATGGGGTTCTGTGTTGCCAGCACAAGGAAAGGCTGCGGCAACCTGAAAGTCTCTTTGCCGATGGTCACCTGACGCTCCTGCATGGCCTCGAGCAATGCACTCTGCACCTTGGCGGGAGCACGGTTTATTTCATCGGCGAGTACAAAGTTCGCAAATATGGGACCGCGGTTCACTTTAAATTCCTCACTCTTCTGACTATATACCATTGTACCCACTACATCGGCAGGCAAAAGGTCGGGAGTGAACTGTATGCGGCTGAAGTCGGCGTCCACAAGTTCCGACAGTGTCTTGATTGCCAGTGTCTTGGCAAGGCCGGGAAGACCTTCAAGCAACACGTGTCCGTCGGCAAGAAGACCGATAAGCAAAGACTCCACCAGATGTTTCTGACCAACTATAACCTGGTCCATTCCTGCTTGCAGATTGGTTATGAAACCACTCTGCCTTTCAATCATCTCATTCAATTCTCGAATGTCTATTGTTGAACTCATAACTGTATTTTGTATAATAATGTTTTAAATTGGGTCAAATGTACTTCTTTTGTCAATCATGGGGTGTTAATTTTCCCAAAAGAGACTTAACCATTGTTAGGTGTAACATTCTTTAACTCAGTGAACCGCTATTTGGGTTGCAGCACCGGAATCTCCAACTCCATTCCAACCGCAAGGGCATACGGTTCTTGCAGATTATTGTGTCTTGCAATGTATGGCCACAATTTCCTGCTGCCATAATAGTCATATGCAATCTTTGCAAGCCTCTCATTCTCCACCACAATGTGTATTGCCATGTTGCCGGCTATGGTATAAAGTGTTGTATCGGCAGCAGTAATGCTTCTGTCACTCTTGGCTGCAAGCTCATCTATCATGACAAATGTGTATGCGTTCTCCTCCCCCGCTCCGGTTAATTCCGCAACGTTCTCTATTGGAGTTTTCGGTTCGGGAATGCGTGCAGAATCGGCTGATACCTCTACAACGACTACAGGTCCCTTCTCCGTCGCGGCAGCAACGTTTTGCTCCGGAACACCGTTAATGGCAATATCAGAATTAATGTCATCCGAAGTGTGGTTTCTTTCCAACATTTTAATCGCGACAAATCCACATATAAATCCTATTATTATATATATGGCATAACGCAGAATGCCTTTTCTTTTCTTGACAGGGACGGGTGTTTTCGTATTTTCAGAATCATCCTTCACGGTCTCTTCGGCAACAACCGTTGTATTCTCCTCAACAGTTACAGGTGAGTCGTCTGTTTCTTCAACAGCGGGCGCATGCTGTTCTTCCTCGGCATGCAGTTGTTCGGCCATGCTTTCACACTCCCGGACAGACTGTTCTTCCTCAATTGCAATTTCTGTAGCAGTTGTGACCGGTTCTTCCGGGGCAACCTCGCATGGCAACTCCTCCTCAATGGCATTTATGTCAACCGGCATTGCAGCCTCGCCGCTCTCTTCTGCCGACTGAACGGTTACAGTATCCTCTTCTGTAGCGGCATTGTTATCTTCTTTGTTTTCGACGTCGTCACTGTAGTTTTCATCAACTTCCACAGGCTCAAACATGGCAAACGGGTGGTTTACGCTATCCTTGAGGGTGTCGGCGGGGACAAAGGAAATCTTCTTGTGTCCTTTGATTTCGAATTTCTCGCCGGTATTCACGTTCACACTATAACGGTCGGCAACTTCGGTTATCTTGAATGTTCCGAGTCCATTGATTTTTACAATGCCATCCTGTTCAAGTCCTTCTATGATTATATCAAAGAGTGCCTTGGTGAAGTTCTCGGCCTTTGTACCAGACATTCCGGTCTCTTTTGCAAACAATGCGCTCAAATCGGGGTGATTAAGTTTCTCGTTCATCGCTTGGTTCCTCCTGTCATTTGAATTTATCTTTCAGTTTGCTGCTTGGACGGAATACCGGCTGAATCTTGGGCGGAACGAGGAAGCGTTGTCCGGTCTTGGGGTTCACCGACAAGCGTTCCTTGCACATCTTTGTCTCAAGCACTCCGAAACTCGAAATGTTTATCTGGTCGCCGTCTTTCAGGCGCTCGGTAACGACATTAACGAATGTGTCCACGCTTGCCGATGTCTCAGCAACCGTCATGCCGCACCTTTTCGATAATTCTGCGATAAATTTCTTGTTATTCATTGTAATTAAAGATTTTTCCCTTTTTGCAAATTCCTGCAACCGGTTCAGCAGTTTATTGTTCCCATAAGGTCGAACTCAGTGGAATCGGTAATTGTGACGTTGTAGAATTTGCCTATTTCCAATTCGCCTTCATTTCTGTTTATAAGCACTTCGGTATCGACATCGGGCGAGTCGAATTCGGTGCGCCCTATGCAGTAATCACCTTCAATGCGGTCGATGATTGTCTTGAAGCAATTGCCCACCTTTTCATCATTGAGTTTTGTGGATATTCTCTGCTGGACCTCCATAAGACGGTCAAGACGTTCCTGTTTCTTTTTCTTCGACACGCTGTCGCGGTAGTTCTCGGCAGCATATGTTCCATCCTCCTCGCAATAGGCAAATGCACCCAGACGGTCGAATTTTGCCCACTTCACAAAATCCATAAGTTCCTCGAACTCTTTTTCGCCTTCACCCGGGAAACCGACCATAATTGTTGTGCGCAGACATATGCCAGGCACCTCGCTACGCAGTCTTTCAACAAGGGCATACGTATCTTCTTTAGTGACGTGGCGCTGCATTTTTTTCAGGACCTTTGTGCTTACATGCTGCAGTGCGATATCAAGGTACTTGCACACATTCTCCCTTTCGCGCATTACACGGAGCAAGTCATAAGGGAAATGCGTCGGATATGCATAGTGAAGGCGTATCCATTCCACTCCCGGAATATCGGAAATCCTCTCGACAAGTTCCGCAATGGACTGTTTCTTATATATGTCGACGCCGTAGTATGTGAGTTCCTGTGCTATTATCTGGAACTCCTTCACGCCTTGCGATACAAGATAACGCACTTCGTCAAGTATATCTTCAATGGGGCGCGACTTGTGAGGGCCTGTGATTATGGGGATTGCACAATAGGCGCAATGACGGTTGCACCCTTCCGATATCTTCAGGTAAGCATAGTGTCCCGGGGTTGTGAGCACGCGCTCACGTGCAATCTCTTCGCGGTATTCATGCTTGAGGTCATTCACAAGTCCGGTCCAGTTGAACTTGCCGTAGAATTTGTCTACCTGTGATATTTCCTCACGCAGTTCTGTAAGGTAGCGTTCCGAAAGGCAACCCATAACATAAAGACGTGCAAGGTCACCTTCGTCCTTACGTTGGCAGAATTCAAGAATCATATTGATTGATTCTTGCTTTGCGTCACCAATGAAACCGCAGGTGTTTATCACCGCAATCTCTCCGCAAGGTTCGTCGCTGTCGTGCACAACTTCGTAGCCACACTCCTCAAGTTGGCGCATGAGGTGCTCCGAATCGACAAGATTCTTGGAGCACCCCATCGTAATTATGTCAATACGGTTCTTCTTCATCGTTTATCCAAAGAGTGAATCAACAAATTCTTCGCGGTTGAATATCTGCAGGTGGTCTATGCCCTCTCCCAGTCCGATATACCTTACAGGAATCTTGAACTGGTCGCTTATGCCAATCACCACACCGCCCTTGGCCGTGCCGTCGAGTTTGGTTATTGCAAGCGAGGTGACCTCGGTAGCCTTTGTAAACTGCTTTGCCTGTTCAAAGGCGTTCTGTCCTGTAGAACCGTCGAGTACAAGCATTACATCATTTGGGGCTGTAGGAACAACCTTCTGCATTACATTCTTTATTTTTGTAAGTTCGTTCATGAGACCAACCTTATTGTGCAAGCGGCCCGCAGTGTCAATTATTACCACATCGGCTCCATTCGCTACCGCCGAAGCAAGCGTGTCATATGCCACTGACGCCGGGTCGGAACCCATGCCCTGCTTAACGACAGGAACATCGGCACGGCGCCCCCACTCCACCAACTGTTCTACGGCAGCCGCGCGGACTGTGTCGGCTGCACCAAGGTATACCTTCTTGCCGGCCTTCTTGTACTGGTGCGCCAGTTTTCCGATAGTGGTTGTCTTTCCCACGCCGTTCACACCAACAACCATAATAACATAGGGTTGCCCGGGTGTAGTAGGAATGTTGAACGTGTCGGCACAATCGTTGCTGTTGTTTTCCATTAGCAGCTGTGCAATCTCATCCTTGAGCAACCTGTTAAGTTCGTTTGTGTTCATGAATTTGTCGCGTGCAGCACGTTTCTGCACACGTTCAATTATCTTTAGTGTGGTATTGACACCTACGTCCGATGTTATCAGCACCTCTTCTAAGTTGTCGAGTACCTCGTCATCGATTTCGCTCTTGCCGGCAATGGCGCGGGCTATCTTGCCGAACACACTCTCTTTGGTCTTGGACAATCCCTTGTCAAGAACCTCTTTCTTCTCTTTGCTGAAAAAACTGAATATTCCCATATTCTCTATTCTTCTAAAAAACATATTACCTGCGGCAGTACCAAGGTACCGCGCAGGTGTTCTATCAATCAAGTTTAAGTACTGCAAGGAATGCCTTTTGCGGCACCTCTACATTACCAATCTGCTTCATGCGTTTCTTGCCCTTTTTCTGTTTCTCGAGCAGTTTGCGCTTACGTGACACGTCACCGCCGTAACATTTTGCGGTAACATCCTTGCGCACCTGCTTGATTGTTTCGCGGGCAATAATCTTTGTGCCTATGGCTGCCTGCAGCGCAATGTCGAACTGTTGTCTTGGAATGAGGTCGCGCAGTTTCTCGCACATCTGGCGCCCCAAACCGTAAGCATTGTCAACATGCGTGAGTGTAGACAAGGCGTCAACCGGCTCGCCGTTGAGCAGAATATCGAGTTTTATGAGTTTCGATGTCCTGAAGCCGGCAGGATGATAGTCGAACGACGCATAACCCTTTGAAATACTCTTGAGCTTATCGTAGAAGTCAATCACAATTTCGCCAAGTGGCAAAAGGAAACGTATATCCACTCGGTTGCCGGTGATGAACTCCTGTTTGAGCAGTTCGCCACGCTTTGAAAGGCAGAGTGTCATGATGGGACCTATGTAATCGGCTCTGGTGATTATGCTTGCATTGATGTAAGGCTCTTCTATGTGGTCAATGAGAGTCTGGTCGGGCATTCCTCCCGGGTTGTGCACCTCCTTAGCCTCTCCCTGCTTGTCATACACCATGTACGACACGTTGGGCACGGTAGTAATCACGCTCATGTCGAATTCGCGGTCAAGACGCTCCTGTACAATCTCCATGTGCAGCAGTCCCAGGAATCCGCAACGGAAACCGAAACCGAGAGCTGCCGATGACTCGGGAGTGAATGTAAGCGAAGCGTCGTTCAACTGCAGTTTTTCAAGCGAGGCGCGGAGGTCCTCATAATCCTCGGCTTCAATGGGATATACACCGGCAAAAACCATTGGTTTCACCTCCTCGAAGCCGGCTATCGCTGCGGAACAGGGGCGTGCTATGTGTGTGATTGTATCACCCACTTTAACCTCACGCGAGGTCTTTATACCCGAGATAATGTAACCCACATCACCGGTACGCAGTTCCTGGCGCGGTGACAGGTCCATCTTCAGCACTCCAATCTCGTCGGCGTCATACTCTTTGCCTGTATTGAAGAACTTTACCTTGTCGCCCTTACGCAACACTCCGTTGGTAATCTTGAAATACGCGATAATACCGCGGAATGAGTTGAAGACGGAGTCGAAAATGAGTGCCTGCAACGGTGCCTCCTCGTCGCCTGTCGGCGCCGGTATGCGCTCGACAACAGCCTGGAGTATCTCATCGACACCCATACCTGTCTTGCCCGAGGCTTCTATGATATCTTCACGGTCGCAACCGATAAGGTCGATGATTTCATCCTTCACCTCTTCGGGCATGGCGTTTATCATATCGCACTTGTTGATTACCGGAATAATCTCCAGTCCTTGGTCAACCGCCATGTACAGGTTCGATATTGTCTGCGCCTGCACACCCTGCGTGGCGTCTACAACCAACAATGCACCTTCGCATGCCGCTATCGAGCGTGATACCTCGTACGAGAAGTCCACGTGTCCCGGAGTGTCAATGAGGTTGAGGATATATTTTTCACCCTTGTACATGTACTCCATTTGGATAGCATGGCTCTTGATTGTTATTCCGCGTTCCTTCTCAAGGTCCATGTTGTCAAGCATTTGCCCTTCAGTGACATTGATTGTCTTCGTCGTCTCCAAAAGACGGTCGGCAAGAGTGGACTTGCCATGGTCGATGTGGGCGATAATGCAAAAATTCCTGATTTTCTCCATATATTGTAATTTTTTCTTCGTATAAAAAGCGCATTCTATGCACAAATACTGTTTTCGACCGCGAAGATACAAATAAAAATCTAATTAATAATTATATTTATAATACAAACGGCATAAAAGGGATAAGTCGGTTACTTCTCTGTGAGTTGCATGTCGCAAACACCAAATAGAACAAGTGGGTGACCCAAAAATGGGTCACCCACGTCTGTAGGGAGGCTGGATGAAAAGAGCTATTTTTAGGCTTGCGAAGCCCGAAAAAACGCAACCGACGCTGTAATGCGAGAGCAGAGAGTGCTCGCATTCTATGCCGAGCTACGAGGAGGAAAAGCCACTTGGTGGGTTAATTTACTAAGCGTAAATGAGT
>JAFQUE010000037.1 GCA_017408685.1 Bacteroidaceae bacterium
CAGACTTACATTGTCTAAGAGGATTCAAAACGTTTATAAAGGTTTTTATGTAATCATTCCTACCCAATATCAGTTAAAGGGAGTAGTGCCACCGACTTATTACATCAATGAACTGATGGAGTATCTTGGTAAGCCTTACTATGTGGGATTGCTTTCTGCTGCTGCCATATACGGAGCTTCCCACCAGAGAGCAATGATGACTCAGATTGTAACTACAGGACCAAGACCAAGAACCTCAAACAGGAACTCGCTTCTGGATTGGAATTACCGTCAGCAGATACCAAATGAACTGATTGAAATCCGAAATGCTGAAATGGGGCAAATAAAATATTCATCAGCAGAGCTGACTGCTGTGGATATTGTTCAGTTTGCATCAAACATTGGAGGTTATCAAAGAGCTGCCACCGTTCTTGCTGAATTGGTGGATGTGATTGATATATCAAAAATGGAACTTGTGCTTCCATATACCACGACTACAGCAATGCAACGGTTTGGGTACATGTTGGAGTTTGTCTTATTTGAGCAAGATAAGGCAGACCAATTATACGACATAATGAAAAAGCGGAATGGTTATTTTAATGCCGTGCTTATGAGTTCCGAACATTCGGCATCGGATGATACAGAGAGTAACCGATGGAGAGTAAACATGAATATTGACATTGAAATTGATGAATTATGATAGATAGAGCTTCCATAATGGCATGGAATGAGTTTGTTCCATGGACTGATTTTGCGATGATTGAGCAAGATTTGATAATTAGCCGTGCATTGGTAGATATATTTAGCGATGATTTTCTGAGTGAGCAATTGGCCTTCAGAGGTGGAACCGCCCTACATAAGTTATACCTTTCGCCTCAAATCAGATATAGCGAGGATATTGATTTGGTGCAGATAAATCCTGGTCCAATCAAGCCTATCTTATTCCGATTGGGCGAAGTGTTGAGTTGGATGCCAGATAAGGTAATCAAGCCTAAGAGACATAACAATACCATGCTGTTCCGAATGGTGTCTGAAATACCTCCGGTGCAACCTATACGCTTAAAGGTAGAGATAAACTGTAAGGAGCATTTCAGCGTAATGGGATTTCACAAAGTTCCGTTCGAGGTAAACAACAAGTGGTTCAGCGGTAAATGTGAAATAACGACCTATACTCTTGATGAATTGATGGGTACGAAACTTAGAGCTTTATATCAACGCAAGAAGGGACGTGACCTTTTCGATATGCAAATAGCGATGGATCATGGAAACATTAATATCGAAAAAACGCTTGAATGCTACAGCAAGTATATGGATTTTGTGGTAGAAAAAGCCCCGACCTATAAGCAGTTTGTGCAGAATATGGAACAAAAGCTTCAAGACCCTGAATTTCTTGATGACACAGATATACTTCTTCGTGCAGGTGCCAATAAGTTTGACCCTCAGCGAGCATATGCCATGGTCAAGGAGGCATTTATTGATAAATTGCCAGGGAAAAGAGATTAAACAGCGGCAGTATCCAAAGTATTGTGTAAATGAGAAAAGGCAGTATCCAATATTTTGTGTAAATGAGAACCTTTATCTAACGCCACATGTAAACCCACAATCATTGCTTTTTAGATTATTACAGCACAAATATAGCAACAATCATTGGAATTCCAATGATTGTTGCATGTTTTTTTAAAGTGGGTGACCCAAAAGTAAAATGGGTCACCCACGTCTGCAGGGAGGTTGGATAAAAAGAGCTATTTTTAGGCTTGCGAAGCCCGAAAAAACGCAGTTTACTAAGCGTAAATGAGTATTTTTCGGGCAAGCGTAACAACAAAAGAGCCTTTTTAGTCAGCCTCCTACGGCATTAAACGTTATACATTCAACATTACACATTAAACCGCAAACATTTTAGCAAATAAAAAAGGCGCGCTCGTGTGAGCGCGCCTTTGATAATATGTTCATGCCTGTATTAAGCGAACCACTTAACGTATGCGAAGTCCATACGGTGAGGAAGTTCCTCGTGGTTAGGATACATGCGGAACGCAATCTTGAACTCGCCTGCGTTTGTAGGAGCAATCTCCGCTGCGAAAGTGAAGATGTTGCCCTCACGCTTAACGACCTCAAGAGGATATGTCATGAATATCTGGTCGTTGCCCTTTGCGTCGGGAGCAAGAACCACCAACTCAATAGCAACAGCGTTGTCCAAGCCCTTCTCGTCAACCTTTACGGAAACGTTGTACTTGTCGGCTGCAGACATTGCGCCGTTGAGGAAGTTTGTATCGCCCTCTACTGAGAGAACCTCAATAGCATTCCACTTCGCAGCAACCTCTTCCTTCCACTTGGCAAGTTCGCGAACGGCCTTTGAGTCGTTTGCAATGAGGTGGTGATAACGCTCGGCCTGCTTGCAGTAGAACTTGCTGTAGTAGTCGTCGAGTTGACGCTTCATTGTGAAGTGAGGAGCAATCTCGGCGATAGACTTCTTAATGCACTCTACCCACTCGTCGGAGTATGCCTTGCCGTTACGGTTGTAGTACATCGGCAGAATCTCGTTCTCAAGGAGAGTATATATTGTAGCAGCGTCGAGCTGATCCTGGAACTCCTGGTTCTGGTATGTGCGCTCCTCTTTGAGTGCCCAACCTGCGCCGGGTTTGTAACCCTCGCACCACCAGCCGTCGAGGACTGAGAAGTTGAGGACACCGTTCATGAGAGCCTTCTCGCCTGATGTGCCTGAAGCCTCGAGAGGACGTGTCGGGGTGTTCATCCAGATGTCGACACCTGATACCAACAATTTCGCAAGGTCCATATCGTAGTTCTCGAGGAAGATAATCTTGCCTACGAACTCGGGGCGGCGAGATACCTCGATAATTTTCTTGATGAGACCCTGACCTGCGCCATCGTGCGGGTGAGCCTTACCTGCGAAGAGGAACTGGATAGGACGCTCGGGGTTGTTGAGCAACTTTGCAAGACGGTCGAGGTCGGTGAAGAGAAGATGTGCACGTTTGTAAGTAGCGAAGCGGCGTGCAAAACCAATGACAAGTGCGTCGGGGTTAATCTTCTTCACAACATCAACAATGCGCATTGGGTCGCCCTGGTTCTTCAACCAATCCTCGCTGAATGCCTTCTTTATGTAGTTGATGAGCATTTTCTTGCGTGCAACGCGTGTGTTCCATATTGTCTCGTTGGAAATCTTGTCTATTGCATGCCAGATATCCTCGTTCGACTGGTCGCTGATGAAGCTTGGGTCGAAGTTCTTGCGGTAGAGTGCGTCCCACTCGGGAGCTACCCATGTTGGGTAGTGAACACCGTTGGTTACATAACCTACGTGGTTCTCCGATGGGTAGTAACCCTTCCAAATCTCGGCGAACATTGACTTTGAAACCTTACCGTGGAGACGGCTCACACCGTTGATTTCCTGGCAAGTGTTGCAAGCGAATGTAGACATGCAGAAACGCTCGTTCTTGTCACCTGCGTTAATGCGACCAAGGTTCATGAGGTCGTCCCATGTGATGTTCAACTGACTTGCATAACCTCTCATGTACTTGCCGAAGAGTGCCTCGTCGAAGTAGTCGTGACCTGCAGGAACCGGAGTGTGAACAGTGTAAAGGCTGCTTGCACGTACAATCTCAAGAGCCTCCTCGTATGTGTAACCGGTCTTGATGTACTGTGTCAGACGGTAGAGGTTACAGAGAGCTGCATGACCCTCGTTACAGTGATAGATATCCTTCTTGATACCCATCTTCTCAAGGGCAATCATACCACCGATACCGAGCAGAATCTCCTGCTTCAGACGGTTTTCCCAGTCACCACCATAGAGCTTGTGGGTAATAGGCTTGTCGAACTCGCTGTTCATGTCGAAGTCTGTGTCGAGGAGGTAGAGGGGCACACGGCCAACGTTCACTCTCCACACATTTGCGTGAACATAGTAGTCGATATAAGGAACGTGGATAACGAGTGGAGTTACACCATCCTCCTCGTATACGCGCTCGATAGGCAACTGGTTGAAGTTCTGTGCGTCGTAGTTGGCAATCTGTGAGCCGTCCATTGAGAGAGACTGGCTGAAGTAACCGTAACGGTAGAGGAAACCTACTGCACACATGTCTACGTTAGAGTCAGAAGCCTCCTTCAAATAGTCACCGGCAAGGATACCGAGACCACCTGAATATATCTTAAGTACGCTTGTAAGACCATACTCCATACAGAAGTATGCAACAGAAGGACGCTCAGCGTTTGGCTTAACATCCATATACTTGCGGAAATCAGCATAGACATCAGCAAGTTTGTCAAGGACAGCCTTGTCCTTAGAAAGCTCGTCGAGTTTCTCAACACCCAACTTCTCAAGGAGAAGAACAGGGTTGCCGCCACAAGCCTTGTAGAGGTCTGCGTCGAGCATAGAGAAGAGTTCCTTAGCCCCCTCGTTCCATACCCACCACAGGTTACGTGACAATTCCTCGAGGTTCTTCAAAGACTCGGGAATGTAAGATTTAACATTAACAGTTTTCCAAGCTGGTTGGTTTGTGTTACTAATTGCTATCATAATTTATAATTAAATGAATATTTCCTTATTTATTTTCTACCGGCTGCAGCATTCAATGCAAAATCGTAAGCCTCGAGGTAGTTCTTTATAAAGTGTTTCCACAGAGCTTTGTCGGCCAGTTTCGCAACCTTTTTGCGGCAGTCAAGTACCTCCTTTTCAGAAAGTTTTGCAAAGGTACAAATATTTTTCGTAATATCCTCGGCCGCAGCAGAATAGTTGCTGTCATTTCTGCATATAACCTTCACACCATCGGCAAGTTCGCCCTCGCGGCCAAGCACGGAGTTCACCCAAAGACCGAAGCCGGCAAGATTGGTTGTTATTGTAGGAATGTGGAATGCAGCACTCTCCAGCGGAGTGTAGCCCCATGGTTCGTAATACGAAGGATATATGCTCAGGTCGTTGCCAATGAGCACATCGTAATACTCCATGTTGAACACGCCGTCGTTACCCTTTAGGTAGCAGGGCACATATATGACCTTCACACGGTTCTTTCCGCTGCGGTTATCTATCTGCAGGTTGCGGATTGAACATGCTATGGCGTCATCGTAAAAGTTGTTCAGTTCATGTGTGAGGTAAGGATTGGGCAGCGGAGTCTCCCATGACTCCTTTTCGGACTTGAGGCGTTTCACAAGGTCCTCGCGTGCACTGCCCGACCATGCGGGAACATCGATGAAGGCAACCACATCACGCTGCAGTTCGCCGCATGCATTAAGGCGTGCCATGCTCTCAAGGAAAAGGTCGATACCCTTGTTGCGCATTTCCATGCGGCCGCCAATGCCAATTATAAGCGCGTCGTCCGAAACTGTGTCACCGGTAAGCGCTCTTGCCACCCTGAGACGGGCGTCGCGTGCCACCTTGCGTGCAGTGCCGAAGGCCTTGCCGGCAGGAACAAAATCCTTCTCGAAACCATTCTCGAGAATAACGTCACACTCACGCTCAAGCAACTGCTTGCACTCGCGTGCCGTGAGTTCGCTCACCGTTGTAAAGCAATCGATGTTTGTTGCCGTAACCTTCTCTACCGACTGTTTTGACTGCACATTGAGTTCCGCAGCCATCTGGTCGCCATTATAACCCTCAAAGTAGTCATAAAGAGGCTTGCCGTTCGAAGCGATTGAGCGGCCGGTACTGGTTGCATGTGTTGTAAAGATTGTGCCCGCGGCCGGAAGGTGCTTCTTCACATAAAGCGCAGCAGCACCACTCTGCCACTCATGGGCCTGCACAACCACATTGCTGCCCTTCTTTATATTTGTATTGTAGAAACTCTCGATGACCTTGCCTACAGCATAACCGAAAATCATTGAGTCGTCATAATCGCCGTATCCATGCAGGGAATCCACGCCGAAGTCATTCCAAAGTTCACCGTAGATAGCGTCCTTGTCCTCCATGTAGCCTGTATAATCGACAAGTACCACCTTAGGACGGCCGGGAATTTCCCAGTAACCGCAGCGTACAGTCATCTTGTCGTCGCAGACAGCCTTGCGCCATGCACTCCACAGACGTTTATCCTCAGTAAAAAGCGGATTCTCTTTCTCCTTCCAAAGGTCGGGGCCAATGTATATTGCCGTCAGGTTCTCTATCTCGGATATTGTACGGGCCTTGGTTGACACCACTGTGTATATACCGCCGACTTTGTTGCAAACTTCCCAACTTATTTCAAACAGATAGTCGGGGAGCAATAAATTCTTTTTCATGGTTAAATAATACTCAAAAAAATCAAGGCATTCACTCTTGAAACACCTTATTATATATAGCAGTTGGAGAGGAAAAAACACCCCTCTCCCAAAATGAAGTGCAAAATTACAAAATATTTTTCTAAAAAGGAAATATCGAAATGGTTAAAAGAAGAAAAGCGAACAATTTGCGGCGTTTTTCGGGAAATACCGTTTTCAAGTAACAAAACAGCAAAAAAGCAGCCGGTATTTATTGATAGCAACAGTTTACACAGATATCAAAAGGGTTTTATAAAGAACTATTGACAAAGGGCCTAAAACCTTGAATATACATCAATCCCTCAAGGTCGCGCGACCTTGAGGGATTGATGTATTTGTTAAGACCGGTAATTATGCTACCGCACCGCCAATCATGAATGTTGCAGCAAGGGCAACAATCGCATAAAGCTCAGGGAACACAGCAAGAGTAAGTGTGATACCTGTTGCGTTCACGCCCTGACCGATTGAAACGATACCGTTTGCACAAACCTGACCCTGACGGATAGCAGAGAAAAGACCTACAAGGCCGAGTGCGATACCTGAACCCAAAACCGCAGCAGCCTGAATGGCTGTAATCTCAGGAGTCAACAGGCTTGATACAAGGAAGTAACCTGCGAAACCATAAAGACCCTGTGTACCGGGGAGAGCGGTAAGCATGATGTAAGTACCGAATGCCGAAGTATTCTTCTTGTAGGCACCAATGGCAGCATTACCTGCAATTGTCACACCATAAGCACTGCCGATACCTGCAAGTGCAATCATCAATGCAACGCCGATGTAGGCGAGCAACAAATTAGCTGAAATCATAATTTTTAATTTTTAAGTTATTATTATTTTTTGTTTTATCGTTACTTATAATCCAAAACCAACGCCCATACTCAATAGATTCTTCGCTATGTTTAGAATGACATTGAGACAGCAGGTTTTGTCATTTGAAAGGTTTATAGGCCGTACCGCCACCCTCGTAGCCGGCATTCTTGAAGAACTCCACGAATGTGAGTCGCAACGGGTGCACAAATGCACCAAGCGCATTCATGAAGAGGTTCAGCGCATGCCCGAAGAGGAATATGATTACCATGACAATGGGACCAAGCACCGGAACATCGGGGCTCATCTGCACCGCAATGTTGTTGAACACCATTGCAAGCACACCGCCCGAAAGACCAAGGGCAAACAAACGTATATAAGACAGCATGTCGCCAAGCAAGCCTGTTGCCATGTTATATGCGTCCCACAGACCAAGGCCGATGTTCAGGAACACGTTCTTCCCCGGCGAGTTATACAGCAGAGCACCGGCTGCACCTACACCACAGATGGCATACACCACAGGCATTGGCATTGACGGCACAAACATTGCAAGCACCGCACCTATTATCACAAGCAGCCAGCCCAGAGTGGCAACGGCATACTTGAAACCAAGCTGTATTGTGGTGTTCACAATCTTTATAACCATTGCATAGCAAATCTGTATACCTCCCAAAATTAGTGAGAGGGTAAACAGGCTGTCATTCGGGTCGTTCATCTTCCCTGTTTCGGGGTTCATGGCCGAGAACGAGAAGTTATCGCGCCACCAGTCGAACAACGGCACTCCCCAACTGTAGATATTAAAACCGAAGAATGTACCTGTCAAAGAGCCGCACACAACGGTTGATATGCCCAATGTCAATGCCAGGCGCAGATAGCCAAGGAACGAACCGCCATTCTTCCTCATCACCACCAGCAGCACAGCCGACAGTAATGTAATGAAAAGTCCGTAACCCATATCTCCAAGGCAAAGACCGAAGAAAATCATGTAGAACGGAGCAAAGAACGGGGTAAGGTCAAGTTCGTTGTACTTGGGCAACATATAAAGTTCGCATATAGGTTCGAACAGACGGAAAAGCCTGTTGTTGTTGAACCTTACAGGAACATCATCGCCCGGCATGGGTTCACGCACCTCATAGAACACACTCTCACGGTCAAGCATGTCGACAAGCGCGCCTTTTGACTTCTCGGGCACCCAACCTTCGAGCAGCAACAGTTTGTCGCCCGACACCTTTTCGCCATCGAGCACAACCTTCGCGAACTCAATCTCATGCTGCAGTTCCTCGCTTGCCGCGCGCAGAGTGTTCAGTTTCTCCTTTACAAGAGCCACAAGTTCCTGTTCAAGGTCGGCAACGTGCTTGAGCGCCTGCCCACGTTCAGCAATGAGTGCCGAAAGCGAAGCATTGGGCAACTTTGCAGCCTCGGCGTCAAGTTCAAACTCCTCGCCCCTGCGGGTAACGGTAACGAAATAGACACGTGACTGCACCTGTTCCACCACCATTGCATTGTAGAGTTGTTCCCACTCGCTGTTGTAGTTCCTTGCACCGGTCACAAAAAAGCGTACATCGTAACCCGCATGGGCCAGACGCTCAACCTGACTGTGGTGGAACTCGCCCCAAGGCTCAAGCAAGGCGATATCCTTCTCAATCACCTGCAATTCGGTCTTGCGGCGCTCAATTTCGGCAGCCAGTGTATCTGCTTTCTCCAAAACGGCCGCAGCCTCCGATGTATTTCCGGCAGCAGCATATCCATCCTTTGCAAGAGCCTCGAATTTCTTTATTGTGCGCGCATACTTGGCTGCAAGCGCCAACTGCTTCTCGAGTTCGGGGTCCTGGACCGCGCCGCTGTTCTTCTCGACAACATGCATTACACCCACCTCGCGCAAGCGTTGCAGGAAAGATACATACTCCTTATGATACACAAGAAGCGTAAGTTTGTTCATTTTCGTAATCATGCTGTCACCTCCTCTCTCTGTTCAAGCAAGGACTTGAGAATCTTCTGCGAAGACTTCGACAGGTTCTCCTCATCCTCCATGAAACGTTTAATCTTGCGTATAGCATCCTCGTAGCCCGGAATCTGCACCTTTTCAAAAAGGTTGACCTTTTGAGTGGTCTTTTTTCGTGCGTCCTCCAGCAGAACCAGTTTGCGATTGAGCAGTTCGCGGCGTATGGCAGTCATTGCCATTTCCTTGAGCAGTTCAATACCGTCGGCAAACCACTTGGGCGAAGCGAAAAGGCTGAACGGCGCAACGGTGAAACTTGCATTCTCGAGCACCGGAACACGCACGCCTGCCACCTTGCGCTGTACAATGTTCAGTTCGCCTGTCTTCACAAGCGAAGCGTCGAACTCGTTCCACAGCGCAAACAGGGCACGGTACTGTTCAAGTTGTGCCGCGTATGCTTCGTCATGCGCCCTCATTTCATCCTTGCATTTCTTCACCTCAATGCGCAGTGCACTCTCCTTGTTCTTTATGATAGGCAAGGTGCGCACACGCATTTTCAGTTGTTTTTCAAGGTGCTGTAGCGATGTCTTGTTATATTGAAACGCAATCATTTGCTTTAATTACTTAATTATTTAACCCAATGGGCGTCAACGAACTCCTGACGTATGTTAACCTCTTCGGGCTGGAAGTACTTGGAGAAGAGTCCCCATGTAACATCGAGCATTTCTGTAGTGTTCAGGTTCACGTCAATTGCCAACAGTTTGTCGGAATACTCCTTGGCAAAAGAGAGTGTACGGGTATCGTAGTCCGAAAGGTCGAAACCATTCTCCAACTTTGTCTTTGCATTGGCAGCGTCGGCATAAAGACGCACTGCCGCATTCATCACCTGCGGGTGGTCCTTGCGGGTCTTCTTTCCGGCAACAAGCTGCTTCAAGCGCGAAAGTGAGCGGAACGGGTCCACAATGACCTTACCGATATCGCTATCGCGACGCAGGAACAACTGACCCTCGGTGATGTAACCTGTATTATCGGGTACGGCATGAGTAATGTCGCCGCCCGAAAGGGTTGTCACCGCGATGATTGTGATTGAACCGCCTGTGGGGAACTGCACTGCCTTCTCGTAAATCTTCGCGAGGTCGGAATAGAGCGAACCCGGCATAGAGTCCTTTGAAGGAATCTGGTCCATACGGTTCGACACGATAGAGAGCGCGTCGGCATACATTGTCATGTCAGTGAGCAGCACAAGCACCTTCTGGTTCTTCTCCACAGCAAAGTACTCGGCGGCGGTCAAGGCCATATCGGGGATAAGCAGACGCTCAACGGCCGGGTCCTCGGTAGTATTCATGAACGAGATAATTCGGTCAAGGGCACCTGCATTGGTAAAGAGGTTCTTGAAGTAGAGGTAGTCATCGTTTGTCATACCCATACCGCCAAGGATAATCTTGTCGGTCTCGGCACGCATTGCCACGTTTGCCATCACCTGGTTGTAGGGCTGGTCGGGGTCGGCAAAGAAAGGAATCTTCTGACCTGTCACAAGAGTATTGTTCAGGTCAATACCCGCAATACCCGTTGCAATGAGTTCCGACGGTTGCTTGCGGCGCACGGGGTTAACCGACGGACCGCCGATTTCAACCTCCTGTCCCTCAACTGCCGGACCACCGTCTATGGGGTCGCCGTAGGCATTGAAGAAACGCCCTGCAAGTTGGTCGCTCACCTTGAGTGTAGGCGCCTTGCCAAGGAACACCACCTCGGCATTCGTGGGGATACCGCCTGTACCCTCGAATACCTGCAATGTAACCTCGTCGCCCATAATCTTTACAACCTGCGCCAACTTGCCGTTTACCGTTGCAAGTTCGTCATAACCCACACCGGTAGCCTTTAGCGAGCAAGTAGCCTTGGTTATCGAAGTAATCTTTGTATATATCTTCTGGAATGCTTCTGTAGCCATATTATATAAGCGTTATTCGTTAGACACCTGTTTTGTTGCAAGCAATGCCTCGAGTTCAGTGTTGAACTTGTTGTACTGTTCGCTCTTGAACTGCGAGTAGTTCATCTGCTTGCATATATTAATGACTCTCTTGAAGAACGTAGACACCTCTTGGAAATCCTCGAAGTCATACTCGGCACGGCACATTCCGGTAACAAGTTTCAGAATCTCCTGCTGACGTTCGAGCGGGGTCACAGCGTCAACCTCATCAAAGGCATCCTGCTGCAGTACCACAAAGTCAATGAGTTCCGACTTCCAGAATGTAACGTGGTAATCCACGGGTACACCGTCATCGCCAAGAATGTTTATCTGCTCGGCAATCTCCTTACCGCGCAACAGACGTGTCTTGGCCTCGTTCACCATTGACAACCAATCCTCGCCAAGGAGCGGAGTGATGTAACCTGCAAATTCGGGATACTCGATATACTTTGAATAGGAGTCAATGGGGTTCACCGCCGGATAGCGTTTCTTGTCGGCACGCTCCTGCTCAAGGGCATAGAAACAGCGCGCAACTTTTTTAGTATTCTCGGTAACAGGCTCTTTGAGGTTACCGCCCGCAGGCGACACTGTACCGATGAAGGTGATTGAACCGGCCTCGCCATTATTCAGGTACACATAACCGGCACGGCTGTAGAAGTTGGCGATGATTGAAGAGATATCCATTGGAAAGGCGTCGGGACCGGGAAGTTCCTCCATGCGGTTCGACATCTCGCGCAACGCCTGCGCCCAACGCGATGTAGAGTCGGCCATGAGCAGTACTCTCAATCCCATTGCACGGTAATACTCAGCAATTGTCATTGCGGTATATACCGAAGCCTCGCGCGCTGCAACAGGCATGTTCGATGTATTTGCGATGATGATTGTGCGCTCCATGAGTTTGCGGCCTGTATGCGGGTCAATGAGTTCGGGAAACTCGGTAAAGATTTCCACAACCTCGTTGGCACGCTCACCGCAGGCAGCGATGATTACGATATCGGCCTCGGCCTGCTTTGAAATCGCATGCTGCAACACGGTCTTTCCTGTACCGAATGGACCGGGGATGAAACCTGTACCACCTTCGACAATGGGGTTGAGTGTATCGAGCGTGCGCACACCGGTCTCGAGCATTTTGAATGGGCGTGGTTTTTCCCTATAATCGGTCATGGGGACACGCACAGGCCATTTCTGAATCATGTTCAGAGTCATTTCGTCGCCCTGCGCATTTGCAATCACCGCAATTGTATCGGTAATCTTGTAATCACCTTCGGCAGCAACTGACTTCACTGTCCAATGGCCTTCAATACCAAAGGGAGCCATAATCTTCAGGTTCTGGTGGTTCTCCTCCACAGCACCCAACCAACCTGCGGCAGTCACTACATCGCCAACCTTTACAAGCGGTTCAAAGTGCCATACCTTCTCCTCGTCGAGCGGATTGGTATAGTCACCGCGCTTGAGGAACACACCCTCCATCTTGTCAAGGTCATTCTGCAAACCGTCGTAGTTCTTCGACAGCATACCCGGCGCAAGCGAAACCTCAAGCATGTGGCCTGTAAATTCCGCCTCTTCGCCAATTCTCAAACGGCGTGTGCTCTCGAAAACCTGAACATACACCTTGGCACCGTTAACCTTGATGACCTCAGCCATCAAGCGGTCGCCACCGGTCTTTATATAGCAAATCTCATTCTGAGCCACAGGGCCGTCGACAGCCAGCAGCACCATGTTCGCTATAACACCGGTCACTTTTCCTTTTGTAGCCATATTTATATTTAATTACTTATTTTCTTATACCGTCGGGAGGAATCAGGCCATCCCCTTCTTTAGTTCGGCAATCATCTCATTATAACGTTCCATTCCGCTCTCGGCGTCCAGTCCGGCCCAGCGCTCCACTATCAATAGTTTCTGAAGGAACACAAAAAGCCTCTCTACCGAAAAGTAGCAGAACACCGAATTGTCATCGAGCCAGCGCCAACGCATTTCATCGAGTTGGTGCTCACGTTCCTGCAAGCGGGTGTTCTCGCTAAGGCGCTGTACATCCTCAATGTAGTCGAGCGTTCCTGTGAGACCGAAGTCACGCGCGCCCGAAGTGCGCAAGGCCTCGGCAACCTCGCCGTTGCCTACAACACACTCCTCTACCCCCAATTTGTATTTTCTTGCGGTCATAGCCACAAGAATGTTGTTCACATTAAGGTTGAAGGTGAACCACTGCGCGGCAAAGCGGTTTGAACAGGAAACGGCATATTCATAGTAGTAGGCGCTGAGCACATTCTCCCACACCACATTCTCCTGTGTCTCATGAGCAAAATAATACTCAAGAAAGCGTGACAGATAGGCAGGAACACCCTTTGCAGGAACATCGCCGCACTTGCCCGCCTCGATTATGGCAAACAACTGCTCACGACTGTAACACCCCTGCTGTTGCAGCACAGCCTCTTCGCCGCGGCGCAACAGGGAGAGGACATTCGCGTTGTCCCACTCATGGAGTATGAGGTCTACCACGCGGGCGTCATCAACCGACAAGGAAGGGTATATATCCTCCTTGAAACGCTCTACCGAATATTGACACTTTGAGCCGTCGAACGCTACGTCGGGCAAACCCGCAACCAGGCAATGATAATTGCTCATTGTTTACGAGAATAGAAGTTCCACCATCTGAGGGCGAAGGAAGGCCTTGAAGAAAGCCTCGAACTCACCCTCACCGAAATTTACCTTGTACGAACCATCGGCCGGAGCAATGGAGAACTGCGCCTTCTTGCCGTTGACCTGTTCAATGGTAACACCCTTGTCGAGCAATGCCTTCGCATTCTTTGCAAAGTAAGTTTTCAACTGCTCAGCCTCCGATGTAGAAATCACAAGTTGCTCGTTGGCGCTCCAACGCTCGGCAATCTTCACTAGCAACGCCTTGATGGTGTCGCCGGCAAGTGCCTCTTTTACTGCTGCCTTAACCACTGAATCGGTTACAATATTCGCAGCCTCGGACTTCAGCGCGCCAATAGCCTGTGCACCGTAGAGTTTAATCTCGGAACGGCTGTTCTCACCAAGTTCGGCCGCCTTCTTCTCGGCAGCTGCAACCAAAGCCTCGGCCTCAGCCTTCGCCTTCTTCACAATGTCGGCAGCCTGCGCCTTTGCCTCCTCGACAATGCGTGCAGCCTCAACGTTACCCTTCTCTACACCCTCGGCATAGATTTTCTCGGTCAATTCCTGAATCTTATTTTCCATATATATTTATTGTTTATTACTTTCAACAACGCAAAATACGCCTAAAATTTCCGGTATATGCATTCCAAATTCAACCCTAAATTAGTAATTTACAAATATACGGTTTATAATTAACATTTTTAATATTTTCAGAAGATAATTTCAATGGAATAACGAAATTTTTCTTTAATTGGCTAAAGCACACTTCTCGGGGAACCTAAAGGTTCCTTCGTCGCAAAACTGGAGGAATCTCCATTGCAAGAGTAATTTCAAGAAGAAACCGGCACTGTGTGAGCAACAGTTGTTGTTAGCAGCAAATAAGGATAAAGAATGGGGGATGTTTGAGCGGTGGATTATCTTGTTGCTGTTATTTCGTGAACAGCGAGTTACCCCATTCCCTTATTTGCTGCGTCAAGACAACAACGGCAAGAATAAAACGACCGAGGGATGTTGCTTGCAACTCGCAAGCAAAGTTTTATTCGACTTGTGAACTCTGTGCCGGGCGCTTTGGTTCTTTCGCGCGACGAAAGAACATGAAAGCAAGAGTTGAAGAA
>JAFQUE010000038.1 GCA_017408685.1 Bacteroidaceae bacterium
AACGGTCAGCCTGCTGTTACAGAGGAAATCACAAGAACAATTCAATTGAAGGAGATTGCTGCAAGCATTCAGCACTGGGCAATGAACAAGAACATTACCTACATTATCAATATCAACCCTCTTGAGGAGAACCAGAAGATTTCCTTCGACTTCGATGTTGAGGAGTGGGGCTCTCAGAATGGTTCATGGGATATTAACCACACAATGTAAAAATTTCAGGCTATGGAGGATTGAAACCCTCCATAGTCACAAAATGGGATAGCGGCTCTTTTTATGTTGCTCTTCCCGCAAAAAATAGAAAAACGGCTTGCAGTCATTGACAATGAAGACACTTACCCGAAGTTTAGCGGCACTTTTTTTCTCTCTCTTTCTCCTTGCGTGTACCGATGAGGAGAGAGCGGTATGGCCTGCTGTGGAGCTATCCTTCAGCCCTGCAATAAATGCGAGTACGCGTGCCTTTGAAGGTGTGTATCCCGCAGACGAGCCTTTCACGGTGTGGGCTTTTGCTCTGCCGGGGGACAAGCGTTGGGATAGCAACGCGGCCGATGCTGCACCGTTGGCCGAGGGTTGCAGTGTGGAGTTCAATGGCGAGGGGTGGGTGCCCGTGCCGGCAGTTGAGTGGCCACGGGAAAACAATCTTACATGTTTTGCAGTTGCACCCGGGGGCATTGCATCGGGTTTCTCGTTGATGGACGGTATTACCATTGAGGATTTCGATGCGACATCTGGCATACAGCCTATGTTCGCCGGGCCCATTGCCGATTGCACTGCCTACAACACACAAGGCTGCATTGTGCTTCCTTTTGTGCATGCATTGTCAAAGGTGGAGTTCTGTGTGCGCTCGGTGTCGGACAGTACCATAATTGTAAAAAGCCTCACTGTCGACGGCGTGAAGTACAAGGGATGTTTTGCTTCGTTGCCATTCCCGCATTGGGAGCCGGATGACGAGAAGATGTGCGTTGAGTTCTGCAGCGAGCCTCTTGTGGCCGGGCGTGTGGCCAAGAGTGTGGGTGTTCAAATGCTCATGGGGCAGAGAATAGACTGCAAGGTGGTGCTTCTTGTGGATGTCATCGACAAGAAGGGTGACATAGTGGAACCGGGGCGCAGGATTGAGGTGCCCGTCTTTGTGGACTTGTGGAGCGCCGGCAAATATAACAGGTATGTGTTGAACCTTACGGCATCGTCGGCATACACCGACAGCGATGTGCTCAAGAGGTTCGACATCTGATGATGGCTTTGTGCCGCATAAATGGATGAATGATTATGAAAACAGACCGCTATAAGATACTGTCCCGTTGCACAGGGCTATTGCTCATGTGCCTTCTATGCGCCTTGCCGCTACTGTCGTCGTGCTACGAAGAGAACGTTGGCGGGCAGCAGCACGATATGCCTTTGGGCTTCGAGTTCGGGGCGGCTGATGTTACAAGGGCATCGGGCGATGTAATGGATTATGCAGGAACGGAGTTCGGTGTTTTTGCCTCGCACTACAGCCCCGACTGCGAGACTGCGCTTGGCCGTGGCAACCTGTTCATGGATAACGTGAGGGTGATGTTCGATGGTGCAGTGTGTACTACAGAGGAGTCGTACTACTGGATGAAGGGAGATACACACTTTGCGGCTTACTCACCTTATGTGGGCGACCCTGCGGTTGCTGCAATGGAGGTGACAGTGCCACAGATGCCTTATGATGGCTATGCGTTCAGCGGCACGCTGGACGGGCGCACCGACTACATGTTCTCGGACGAACGCATTGGAGGTTACGGGGATTTTCCCGGTGGGCGCGTTCCTCTTCTGTTCCGCCATGCGACAACGAAACTTGGCTTTACGGTGAGGCTGTCGACAGTGCAGGACGGTGCCACAACATGGAGCGTGGATGTAGTGTCGATAAGGCTCGACAACATAAGGTGCAAGGGCGATATACAGTTTACACATGGCGGCGAGACCGGATATGCCGATGTCGTTGCCGCAGGTGCTGCCAACAACTGGGTGAGCAATGACCATGAGGTGTGGAATACCAAGGAGTTCCCCGCAGGGGCTGTGCATGACAGCGAGTATCTCTCGGGCATTGAGGTGAACAACGCCTCGCTGCACCTTGCCAACACATATGAAAGGGAGATTGACGATGCTCTCTACGTGATGCCGCAGTTGCTGTACGGCAGTGGCAGCAGCGAGTTCGTGCAGACACTGACAATGGTATACAGGCTGAGCACAACTACGGCTGGAGCAACAAAGATTACAACGTACACGGTCGCGCTTCCATTATACTCTGCAGGCATTGAGAAATGGGGCATTAACAAATATATAAAGTACAGGCTTGTGATTGAGCCGGGCGGCTCGGTTGAACTTGTAGCCGAGGTGCAGCCATGGGAACTCGTGGAGTTTACCAACGAGTTCAGCAGCACCGTTGCCGTTGACCGCGAGGACCGCATTGCATGGACCGGCGGTACTTATGAGAAAATTGACGATGACAAGGTGGTGCTTCTGGGAGATATTTCGCAACCCGCCGAGTTCAAGTTCAGGATATCCAGCCCGCTCGGTGGTACATGGTTCGCCATCTTCCGTACAAAGAACGGTGACCCGGGTGCATTTGAGTTGCGCGATGTCAATGGTAACCTAAAGAACAACGGTGCCGTGGGCGAGGATGTTACGCTGCGCGTGCATGCAACAAAGGATAACCTTACATCGGTGAGTAACGAGGCCGAGCTTATGTTCGTGGTTCACGCTAACGGTATGATACTTCCCGTGGATATCCTCACTCCTTTGAGTGGCGACAGAAACTATGTAATAGTACAGAATATCAATAAATAGTGTCTATGACAAGGACTAACATATATCTATTGGCTTCAATGCTTTTTCTATGCCTGGGGATATTCTCCTCGTGTGTGGAGGATGAACCCGTGCAGCCGGGCAATGATATGCCGGTGAAACTGACATTGCAGTTGGGGCGCACCACAAGGAGCGGCACAAGAGCTACGGATACGGGTATAGATGAGCTGAACGAGAACGTCATAAAGAGTGTCGACCTTTTTCTCTACAAGTCGGGCGGCATTGAGGCGGGCGAGCAACCCTTGTTTGTTGAAAAGACTATTCAGGTGAGCAAGTACGACCCTGCGACACACACCGCCGAACTGACAGTGGCATTGCCATTGAGCAGTTTCAAGGCGCTTTTCCCGAAGGATACCGATACTGCCTGCGATGCCTATGTGATAGCGAACCGCCCTGCGGCCGCAGGCGGCGATAACGCATTGCCGGCCGGGGATATGAGCGTAGCTTCGCTAAAGGAGAACACGGTGCTCTATGCCGACGGGTTCAGGAAAAGGGTGGTGGACAGCGCAGATGGCATGTACAGCCCAGCCGTTCAGGAGAGTTTTGTGATGGAGGGATGGGCTCCCGTTTCCCGCAACGGTCTCTCCCTGTCGGGTACCGTGAAGGTGGAGCGTGTGGCATCGAAAATAAGCCTTGTGATAAAGGGTGTGGCCGATGAGGTGACCGATGACTATGGTGTGGTGTGGTGCTCCGACAAGTCGAGCATGCGCCTGTCGCTGAGACGAGGAAACTGCCGCACTAAATTGGGAACTACACCTACTGAGTACATATACAAGGCCGACAATGAAAGGGATATATTCAACCTGAATGCACTCAGCATCGATAGTGAGACAGGCGACGGCGGTTTGACGACACGTGTACCGTTCTATACATACCCTACGAACTGGGAGAATGACAAGAACTCTCACACGCACTTCATGCTTGTGGTGGAGTGGACAAAGAAGGAGAACCCTGCCGAGAGGATGATTACCTATTACGAGACCAATGTGAATGCTGCGGGTACATACACAAAACGTAATACCTATTACAGGATTTACCAGGAGATTAAGGTGCTTGGCAGCCCCGAGGAGGAGTCGCCTCTGGTGTTGTTGCCAAGCAGCTATGTGATTCTCGACTGGGGAATGACCAGGGATTTTACCAATGCAGAGACCGAGACCGGTGCCGACCTCAACAATATCAGGTATCTTGTGGTGGACAAGACCGACATCACACTGCACAACCGCGGGAGCTACGAGATACCGCTCTTCAGCAGCCATCCGGTGAGAATATCCGATATTGTTGTCAAATGGGACGATACAAACCAGACCATTGCCGAGGTGAAGACCATTGCGAGTGTGGCATCGCCATCGTACACCGTTGATGCAAACGGTGATATAATATATGAGGTGAACAGTAGCAGCGACTCGAAGAACAGGTTGGGCTCAAGACCCTTGAGGCTGAGAGTGCACAATGTGACGGGCGGTGATGGTGATGACCGCAGCTACATATATGTTGAGCATGCCTTGCTCAATGACATGAGCGCCGATGCAGACTACTCGCAGTACACCATAACGTTCAATGTGCACCACGATGGCGATACACGTTACAACGACGATATCAAGGTGGTGCAGAACCCAATGATTCTTGTTACTGCCGAACTGAACTCAAATTATGTGGACAGCCCCAACAACTACAACAGCAATAAGGGATATGTGTATGTCAATGACGGTGGAAGCATGTTCGGTTCGGCCAACGGTATCTCCTCCAATGCCGGCAACAAGAACCCTAACCGTTATATAATTTCGGTAACATCCCTTACTGATGACGATTACATTATAGGTGACCCGCGTACAGTCAATGTCGACAATCTTACATGGGGCAGTGGTGCAAGTCTTGCAACCAACAAGCCTACCATGAAATATAGCGGCGATACCAATAACCGTTCCCTCAAGTATTATCACCCCACCGAGGATGGCGGCAGGACGGAGAGTATGATTTCGCCCCGTTTCATGATTGCATCCTCTTATGGCGTGACATCCGACGTCTCAAAGGAAAATGCGGAGCGCAGATGTGCCACTTACCAGGAGGACGGCTATCCGGCAGGGCGCTGGAGAGTGCCTACACAGGCCGAGGTGGAGTATCTTGTTGGTCTTTCGGCCAAAGGTGTGATACCTATCCTGTTCGGTTATGTGAGTGGCAGCAGCAGCTATGGACAGGATGCCGAGTACTGGAGCTCAAACAATGCTGTTGTGGTAAACTCAAGGAGCGGCTCGGTGCAGGTGCCTGCCGCGGGCAAGGTGACAAGCGCTGCGGTACGCTGTGTTTACGACGTGTGGTACTGGCAGGACAAGTGTAACCGCAGTACATATACGTTGGGAGACAAGGCCGGTGGACTGTAAATGATTTATTGATTATGAGACGTATTCTATACATAATATATTCACTGTTTGCCCTTGTGTTCATTGCAGGTTGCAATGACGGGGATTTGGAATGGCCGGCAGATGACAACAAGGAAAAGGTGGACTTGAGGCTGGGGCTTTACTTGCCGGGTACACAGGCGGCTGCCACGCGCTCTTTTGCCGAGCCGGTGCTGGAGTTCGATGACCTTTACCTTGCGGTGTTCGTTGAAGAGGGTGGTGTGTACTATCTTGATGAGTTCGTACGTGCCGACAATACCGCTCCGCAGCGGAACGGCGAAACAGGCTGCTGGGAGTTCGGTGCGTCGCTGTCAAAGACAAGTGATGCAAGGCGCATACACCTGATAGGAAACTATCCCGGCCTCACAATGGGATTCGGCGAGGAGGGACAGCTCATTGGGCGTCTTGTTGCCGACGGAGCCGACCACGATACCTACTGGGCATGCGTGAATGTGCCAAGGATTGACGAGGAGATGCAGGGGGAACTGGTGCGTGTGCCCATGCTCAGGAACTATGCGAGGGTTGAACTTGTGATAAGCAATGCGGCCAAGGCGAACTTTGAACTTACAGGCTATGCCCTGTACAATGTTCCCAGAAGGGGCACGGTAGCTCCTTATAACCCTTCAATGGGCTCTTTTGCCAATTTTATAGGTGGCGAAGATGGGAACTATTCGTGCCGTACATACGAGGAGATTTACAAGGGGCAGGGGTACGAGGGCAACGAGCCCTATGATGACGGTACGCTGCTGAACACCGAACTCAAGTGGCTTGTTCCGGCACAGGATGGAACGATACCTGTGTCATACATATATGAGAGAAGCAACCGAAGGGCTGCTGTGCCTACGAGCATGCTTTTGAGGGGACGTTTCAATGGTGGCGACGAGACTTACTACAAGCTCGATTTCGTTTATTATGACGAAGGAACAGGTGCCAATGTCTACTATAATCTACTGCGCAATTTCATTTTCAAGATGAATGTAAACTCTGTAAGTGGCGGTGGCTACGACACTCCACAGGAGGCTATCAGGCAGCCGGCAAGCAACAACATCGGTGGTGACGCTGTGGCAAAGGAGTACACCAACATATCGGATGGTGTGGGCCGCCTGTTCGTCTCGACAACCTATCTTGTGCTTACAAAAAAGAGTGCTGTGGATGTCTATTACAAATATATTCCCGACATACAGGTTGGCACGGTAAGAAATGCCGATGTGGTTGTCTCTGCTCCTGCGGGCAATGTGCTTGAGTCGCAGGCTGCTGTTGCCGGGAGCGATGAGAGTGCCGAGCCTCATAAGGGGTGGCGCAAGGTTACTGTAACACCAAAAGAACCATCGCCTGTTGCGCAGAGCCAGACGATAACATTCGCGGCGGGGGGGCTGCAACGACAGATTGAGATTGTGCTGCGTACTCCCTATATGATGTCGGTTGAGGTTACACCCGAGGAGGTTGCCTCGGAGCAGAATGTGCATGTTGATATAAAGGTGACCATACCCAGCGGTATCCCGGTGTCGCTCTTCCCGTTGCGCTTCTTCATAAGCAGTGAAGAGAATACGCTATATCCTGTAGCGGGCAAGGATATCTCTACCGAGGTGCGCGACGGAAAGTACGGCTTTGTGAAGGAGCTGTCGCAGGAAGAGTATGAGAATGCGGTGAGAGAGAGCGACGGCAGGGTTTCGTTCGTCTGCAATTTCCTTACCAACTCTTCAAGGAATGCCACAATGGTGTATGTGGACAATGACTACTTCGACAGGGGCATAGACCAGCTGAAGAACAGGCTTATACTGTCGATTGCCACAGGACATAAGGTTACTGTGCCTTACAATACATACGAGTACAGGACCTGGGGTGGAAATACAACGGTAAATGTCTATCCGCAGAAGTTGCATGATAACGGTACGGAGACTGTGAGGGTGACATTGGACGGTGTGTATGTCGGTGATATATCAATAGATGAGACGGGTGTCACGACAGGCATTGCAAGTGAACTTCCGCAGGGATGTGACGAGAATTCCATTGTAAGGCTGGAGTTTACCGACAAGGAGTGTACCGAAGTGTCTGGCGGTTTATGGAGCGGAGTCTCCTATAGCTGGTCTGCCAACAAGACCTTCAGCGCCGAGTGTACGTTGAGAGAACTGCTTTCGGGCAATACCATTGTCTTTGAGGAGGAATGATTCCATCTACTGAGTGCTGGTATATAAATGAAAGGTGTTGTGCCCACGGCACAACACCTTTCATTTATGGCAATGGTTCCTGCTTCAGTCACTCTGCTGCACTGCTCTTGCCGGTGAGGGTGAGGCGTGCAAGGTAGTCGTAATGCCCTCTTAGCTTTTTTATTCCCTTGAATATAGATATTGTTACTTCAAGGACTGTAATTGCTATTTCTAATTTCTTTTCGTTCACATAGGCTTTCCTGTTTTATGTTGTTTGTGTTTCAGCCGCGTCATCTGTCTCTTCTGCCGGTTCTACTGTTTGTACTTGGGCTTTCTTCTTTGCCCTGAATCTCTCGATAAACTCCACCACGATTGATGAAGCTACAATAATTTCGGCCACATCTCCTGCGACCCTTAGTGCTTTTAAAAATTTGCTCATTTGATTGTTTGTTTTGATTGTTTATTACTGTTGTTTTTCTCTCTATTTTCTCTGTTTACTATTTATTTTCTCTTATATTGTTGATTATTACATATATAAGGCTTTTAAGGAACAGAAAAAGGGGAAAATTTCGACCACTCAGAGTGCATTATGTGGGTAAAAAAAGCGAGATAATGCACGATTTATGGTCAAAAAGTTTGATTTTGGCAAGGAAAGAGCATATATTTGCGGTGGATAAAATTGTGTCAATATGAACGAATTGATTGGAAGAACCAGAGAGTGTGCTGAACTTGCCCGGTGTGTTGCATCGGACAGGTCGGAACTTATTATTGTTTATGGTCGTCGTCGTGTGGGAAAGACTTTTTTGATAGAGGAGTTTTTCAACAGACAGTTTGACTTCAGATATGTTGGTGCTCACGGTATGACTACACGCCGTCAGCTTCGCAACTTCGCTCACGTTCTTGGTTCATATTCCAAACAGAAATATGATTTTAAGGATTGGGATGAGGCTTTCTATGCCCTTGAAGATTATCTTGCAGAATTGCCCACCGATAGGAAACTTATTGTCTTTATCGACGAAATGCCTTGGATGGATTCCGGCCGTTCAAACTTTGTGAGTGCGTTGGAGAATTTCTGGAACGGTTGGGCTATGACTCGTCGTAATATTATGCTGATAGCAACAGGTTCTGCAACTTCTTGGATGAGGGATAAACTTGTGGCGAACAAGGGAGGATTGCACGCACGTATTACAGCGAGAATACATATATCTCCGTTTACGCTTCAAGAAACAGAACAGTATCTCGAACGCAGGAACATCGAATGGGACAGATACCATATTACCCAAGCATATATGCTCCTTGGTGGCGTGCCGTTCTATTACAGCCTTCTATCACCGGCATTGAGCCTTGCCCAAAATATCGATGAATTGTTCTTCGGTAATGACGCTACATTAAAGACTGAGTTTGATGAACTGTATACAGCTCTATTCAATAACGCCGACCGATATCTTGCAGTGGTAAAACTGCTGAGTGAGAATAAACGAGGTCTCACTTGCGCTGAAATTGCAAAAGCATTGAACTTCAACGGTGGCAAAATTTCTTCAATAATAAAGAACCTTGAAAGGAGTGACATTATAGAACAGTGGCGTCAGTTTGGAAATAAGAAACGTGGTACTGTCTATCGTTTGACCGATTTCTATACCTTGTTCTTCTATAAGTTTGTGGAGCAAAACCACTCAAAGGATGCAAACTGGTGGAGTAATAACTTAAATTCACGTAGCATAGAGTCGTGGATGGGTAATAGCTTTGAGTTGGTTTGTTTGAAGCACCACGCACAAATCAAGGAAGCATTGGGTATAAGAGGTATGTCGACAGAAATATCAACTTGGCAGGTTCTTCCAAATGAAACAGATAGTACGCAAGGTGCTCAGATTGATATGATTATTGAGCGTGCAGACAGAATCATTCATTTGTGTGAAATGAAGTTCTCGCAAGATGTTTATCACATAACCAAAGAGTACGATAAGCATATACGAGAGAGGGTCGGGCTGTTCAAGTATGTTACAGGAACAAAGAAGACTGTTGTAAATACATTCGTTACGACCTATGGCGTTGCAAATGGCAAATATTCAAGTATAGTTCATTCCAACGTTGTACTTGACGATTTGTTCAAGGCTTAATACTCTTTAAAGAACAAAAAAAGAACCACCTTGCCGCAGTCTCTTGGGGCTGTAGCTTGGTGGTTTAATAATTCAATGTTTTCGTCTAAGGTGCTTGACTCATAGATTACTCGCACATCTTCTTTTTTGTATTTGTTTGTAAAATCCCAGTGGTCAACATATCTATCTTGTAAGTGATTCATAAACGCTTTGTATAAATTCCTATTGTCGTGGTATTGTGTTTTTAGCACAACGATTATATCGTAGAAATTTTTATAAAGTAATTCTGTGTCTATGTTGTTTTTATTTATGATGCCGACTATATTCGTTATGATATTACTTTTTTCACTTGCGTCAAAAAGTGTTGAAATTTCACTTTCAAATGCTGTTGCCCAAAATGATTTTGATGTCTTTGTTTCTTTATTCATAGAATTAAATGTTAAACTCTACAAAAATAACATATTAGTTTATTTTGGTTGACAACGGTTGACAAAAAATGATAAAATAAAAACGCTAACTGTTTGAAGTGCAAGCAATTAGCGTTTGAGAAAGTACTCGAAGCGGGACTTGAACCCGCACGGCGTTTAAATGCCAAAGGATTTTAAGTCCTTCGTGTCTACCGATTCCACCATTCGAGCGACCTTAACATTATGAAATATTGTTGCTCCAAGGAGGTTGTTTCCAATCCTTGA
>JAFQUE010000039.1 GCA_017408685.1 Bacteroidaceae bacterium
AAGTTTTATTCGACTTGTGAACTCTGTGCCGGGCGCTTTGGTTCTTTCGCGCGACGAAAGAACATGAAAGCAAGAGTTGAAGAAAAATACAAGTAAACAATCAAGGTTGATGACTGCCATAGAATATCAGACGAGCGTAGCGACGAATGCCGCAGGTATAGATAATGCTGGCAGTAAATGGTCACGCGAAGCACAGACAAAGTTTGTGCCGCGTGGGTTACGGCAAGACTGCATTATCAATGGATCTCTTTTTCATTACAACCGCAAATATTTTGTCAACACATACCTTTTTGCTACTGAGCCTAAATTTCTACTTGGTTTATATTATCTCTTCTAAACAAAAAGCGTGCGGCATTTCTGCCGCACGCTCCTATTTGACAATGTTGCAATTATCAATCCTTCAGTTTCGCTTTGATGAACTCGCGGTTCAGGCGGGCGATATTGCTGATTGAAACGCACTTTGGACACTCTGCCTCACAAGCACGTGTGTTGGTACAGTTACCGAAACCAAGTTCGTCCATCTTGGCAACCATTGCCTTTACACGTTTCTTGGCCTCGACCTTACCCTGTGGGAGAAGTGCAAACTGGCTCACCTTTGCCGAAACAAAGAGCATTGCCGAACCGTTCTTGCAGGCAGCCACACAGGCACCGCAACCGATACATGCAGCAGCGTCCATCGCCTCCTCGGCAATGTCTTTGCCAATGGGGATTGCATTTGCGTCGGGCATACCGCCAGTGTTTATTGACACATAACCGCCGGCCTGCTGAATCTTGTCGAACGCAGTACGGTCTACCATAAGGTCGCGGATTACCGGGAAACCGGCCGAGCGCCATGGTTCAACAGTGATTGTGTCACCGTCCTTGAAACGGCGCATGTACAACTGACATGTTGTGGCACCTGTTGCAGGACCGTGAGGATGACCGTTCACGTAGAGCGAGCACATACCGCAGATACCCTCGCGGCAGTCGTGGTCGAACACAACCGGTTCCTTGTTCTCATTTACCAACTGCTCGTTAAGGATGTCGAGCATTTCAAGGAATGATGTATCGCCAGGAATATCCTTCATCTGATAGGTCTCGAATGCACCTTTTGCCTTAGGACCTCTCTGACGCCAAACCTTCAATGTAAAACTTATATTTTTGTCCATTGCTTACAAATTTAGGGATGATTAGTTCTTGTAGTTACGCTGCTGTACCTTGATGTACTGATAGTTGAGGTCCTCCTTGAGGAGTTCGGGTTCCTGACCCTGGCCGGTATACTTCCAGCAAGCCACGTATGAGAAGTTCTCGTCGTCGCGCTTTGCCTCGCCCTCCTCGGTCTGGTGCTCCTCGCGGAAGTGACCGCCGCAAGACTCCTCGCGGTTGAGTGCGTCGTATGCCATAAGACGGCCAATCTCAATGAAGTCGAGCAGGCGCAATGCCTTCTCAAGTTCAACGTTGAGAGTGTCGGCCTCACCCGGAATGCGAAGGTCGCTCCAGAAGATTTTCTCTACGCGGTCAATCTCCTTGAGAGCCTTCTCAAGAGACTCCTTGGTACGTGCCATACCTACATTGTCCCACATAACAAGACCAAGTTCCTTGTGGATAGAATCTACACTGCGTGTACCCTTGATTGCCATGAGTTTCGCAATCTTGTCATTGACAGCCTTCTCGGCCTCAACGAATTCGGGAGCCTCTGTGCTGAAGCGTGGAACCTGAATCTGGTCGGCAAGGTAGTTCTGTATTGTATAAGGAAGAACGAAGTAACCGTCGGCAAGACCCTGCATGAGGGCTGAAGCACCAAGACGGTTAGCACCGTGGTCGCTGAAGTTTGCCTCACCAATGGCGAACAAGCCCGGGATTGAAGTCTGGAGTTCGTAGTCTACCCAGATACCACCCATTGTGTAGTGGATAGCGGGGAATATCATCATTGGCTCCTTGTATGGGTTTGTATCGGCAATTTCCTCGTACATATCGAAGAGGTTACCGTAACGCTGACGCACTACATCCTCACCAAGGCGCTGGATAGCATACTTGAAGTCGAGGAACACAGCCAAACCGGTGTTGTTCACGCCAAAACCTGCGTCGCAACGCTCCTTTGCGGCACGTGAAGCAACGTCACGCGGAACAAGGTTACCGAATGCGGGATAACGGCGCTCAAGGTAGAAGTCGCGGTCCTCATCGGGAATATCATTCGGGTGCTTTGTACCTGCCTGCAATGCCTTTGCGTCCTCAAGTTTCTTTGGAACCCAAATGCGACCGTCGTTACGCAGAGACTCGGACATAAGTGTCAACTTGGACTGCTTGTCGCCGTGAACTGGGATACATGTGGGGTGAATCTGTGCGTAGCATGGGTTAGCGAACCATGCGCCCTTGCGGTAGCACTGGAGAGCGGCCGAACCGTTGCTGCCCATTGCGTTTGTAGAAAGGAAGTATGTGTTACCGTAACCGCCGGTACCGATAACCACTGCGTGAGCGGCAAAGCGCTCTATCTTACCTGTAACAAGGTTACGTGCGATGATACCGCGTGCACGGCCGTCGATGATTACAACGTCGAGCATTTCGTAACGTGTGTACAGTTTCACGGTACCCTGGTTAACCTGGTAGTTGAGTGCAGAGTATGCACCAAGAAGAAGTTGCTGACCGGTCTGGCCGCGGGCATAGAATGTACGCGATACCTGAGCACCACCGAAAGAACGGTTGGCAAGCAAGCCGCCGTACTCGCGTGCGAAAGGAACGCACTGTGCAACGCACTGGTCGATGATTGCACCTGACACCTCGGCCAAACGGTATACGTTAGCCTCGCGTGCACGGTAGTCACCACCCTTGATTGTATCGTAGAAGAGACGGTAAACAGAGTCGCCGTCGTTCTGATAGTTCTTTGCAGCATTGATACCACCCTGTGCTGCAATAGAGTGAGCACGGCGCGGAGAATCCTGAATACAGAAGTTAAGGACATTGAAACCCATGGCACCGAGTGAAGCAGCAGCCGAAGCACCTGCAAGACCTGTACCTACAACAATGATATCCAACTTACGTTTGTTGGCCGGGTTCACCAATTTCTGATGTGCCTTATAGTTCGTCCATTTTTCGGCCAATGGGCCTTCGGGAATTTTTGAATCCACTTTCACTGAACTTATCTTAGCCATAATATATGATTTTATAATTTACAAAAAATGATATTAGCAGCAGGCTGCAGCAATCTCAATCTTGCCAAGCGCACCCAAACCGAAGTAACCGGCTACAACAACAACCAAGAAACCGAGGATGATGATTGTTGCCAGGACATTGCTGATAGTCTTCCAGCGACAAATCCATACATTGTTGTTTGCACCCAGTGTCTGCATTGCACTCCAGATACCGTGTGTAAGGTGGAACCACAGAGCAACAAGCCATACAACATAGAGAGCAGCATATACAGGGCAACTGAATGTGCTTGCAATGTAGTATGAGCCGTTGGCTACATTCTCCATTGTTACGGCATCAACATGCATGCCCATCATGTGCAGCACTTCGGGCAACTGCATTTTTGCCCAGAAATTGAAAAGGTGAAGGCCAAGACCAAGCACAACGATGATACCAAGGACAAGCATGTTCTGCGAAGCCCATGCAACGTTCTTGGGTCTCTCGGAAACAGCATAGCGCTGCGAACCGCGGGCCTTTCTGTTCTGGATTGTAAGGATGAAAGCATAAACAAAGTGCAGTACAACGAGAACTGCAAGACCTGCTGTTCCCACCAATGCATACCAGTTTGCTCCCAAGAACTCACAAATAGCGTTGTAACCATCGGTGCTGATGATAGCAACCAAGTTCATTGACATGTGGAAAAGAAGGAAGAGTACCAAGGCTGCACCGGTGACACTCATTACTACCTTTCTTCCCACAGAAGATTTAAATAACCACATAATGAATTGATATTAAATTATATAATAAATAAATAGTCCGTTAAAATGCGTTTGAATGCAATGTTACAGATGACAAAAATAAACCTTTTTTTATAAAAAACACAAAAAGGCTGAATAATTTTGATTTTTACTCCATTTTCGCCCACCCATGCGTTTGAGTGCCCTGTTGGCGGGTATGTAACCGTTTCGCGGCATTTATCATAAACACCAGCGCATGCATAAAAGATTATCATAAAACTTTTGGCACTGAAAAAGTCATTTGTTACTTTTGCAGTTAATAGGCTTTGGTTTTCATTGTACTTGTCATTCTGAAACGAAGTTCGCCGCCCGTAGGGACCAAAGTCAAGAATCTCAAAAACGCAATAACAAATTAAAACAATAAAAAACATGGCAACACTAAAAGAAAAAATCGGCTATGGTTTCGGTGACATGGCCTCATCGATGTTCTGGAAAATATTCAGTGCATACCTTCCGCTGTTCTATGCGATGGTCTTCAGGCTCGACCTTGAGGTAACAGCAGTGCTCATGCTCGTGACCCGCATATGGGACGCAGTTTCCGACCCCATGATGGGCATTATATCGGACCGCACCTGCACCCGCTGGGGCAAGTACCGCCCCTACCTGCTTTGGATAGCAGTGCCGTTTGCCATTTCGGGAGTGCTTTTGCTCACAAAGCCCAACTTCGGCGAGACCGGAAACACAGTATGGGCATTCGTGACCTACATTCTCATGATGACCGTGTACACGGCAATAAACGTGCCTTATGGTTCAATGCTTGGCGTGATGACCGAGGACAGTGACGAAAAAACCGTGTTTTCATCGTTCCGCATGTTCTTTGCCTATGGCGGCTCTTTCATTGTACTCGCGTTCTGGGAACCTCTGTGCAACTTCTTTGCCGGCACCACTGGCGAACTGACACACAACCCCGACGCATGGCAATATGCCATGATGGTTGTGGGCGTGATATGCGTCATACTCTTTGTGCTCACATTCGCAATGACCAAAGAGAGGGTCAAGACAACACCAAAGACAACAAGCGTGAAAGCCGACCTCGGTTCGCTGCTGCACAACGGTCCATGGTGGATTCTCCTTGGCGGAGTGCTCTTCTTCAACTTCTTCAATGCAATACGCTACTCCGTCATTCCGTTCTACTTTGCAACACTCATAGCAAAGGACGCAGCGCTGTCAATCTTCTCCATAGACTTCCTGTTCTACGCCGGCATTTTCCTTGCCGTCGGTGAAGTCGCAAATATGATTGGCGTTGCCGTTGCCACACCAATCACATTCAAACTGGGCAAGAAGGGCACATTCCTGTGGTCACTCTTTGCACTCATTGCATTGTGCATAGCATTCTACTACGTGCCCACAAGCGGCAGCGGAGCATACTGGACACTCATGGTACTGCAGATTCTTGTGTGCATTCTAACCGGCATTGTCTCACCGCTTGTGTGGAGCATGTATGCCGATATTTCCGATTATGCCGAACTCAAGTTCAAGACAGCCTCAACAGGACTCATCTTCTCTTCATCGTCAATGGCACAGAAGTTCGGCGGCGCATTCGGTGCTTCGGCAGTCATGTGGATTCTTGCTGCGTTCGGTTTCAACACCGAAGAAGGCGCAGTGCAGACGGCTGATGCCGTAGAGGGCATAAGACTGCTCATGAGTTGGATTCCTGCAGCCGTTGCAGCAATCTCGGCAATATTCGTCTTCATCTACCCGCTCACGACCAAGCGCATGAAGGAGATAAACGCTGAATTGAAAAAGATAAGGGAATAACAAAAAAATATATAAAATATAGATAGAGAGCATGCAACTGCTCTCTATCTTTTTTTGCAGCATGGCTAAAAGGGCCAAAAGGACTAGCAAACCTTTGTAGTCCTCGCCTTTTTGCTCTTTGCGGTCCCTTGTAGTTCTGATTCAGTAGAAATTTCGTGTGGACGAAATAACTCAACTAAATAAAACTGTTATTCCTTGGTTTGTTTTACCCTTAATCTGTTGTCGTTTATTCTTCTTGTTGTCGTTCTATCACATACTTTTCATGACTGAAAAGTACGCAAA
>JAFQUE010000040.1 GCA_017408685.1 Bacteroidaceae bacterium
AAGTTTTATTCGACTTGTGAACTCTGTGCCGGGCGCTTTGGTTCTTTCGCGCGACGAAAGAACATGAAAGCAAGAGTTGAAGAAAAATACAAGTAAACAATCAAGGTTGATGACTGCCATAGAATATCAGACGAGCGTAGCAACGAATGCCGCAGGTATAGATAATGCTGGCTGTAAATGGTCACGCGAAGCACAGACAAAGTTTGTGCCGCGTGGGTTACGGCAAGACTGCATTATCAATGGATCTCTTTTTCATTACAACCGCAAATATTTTGTCAACACATACCTTTTTGCTACTGAGCCATAATAATACCAAATAATATTTTCAAATTTTGTGATTGACGCAAAGTTGTATTATTTTTGTTGGTTGGTAATGTGGCGGCATGACGCCTTATAAAGAGCAAAAGAAGAGAAGTGGTATTCAATTACGACATATTGGTTATTGGTGCCGGACACGCCGGCTGCGAAGCGGCTGCGGCCGCGGCGAACATGGGTAAGCGCACATGCCTCATGACCATTGACATGAACAAGATTGCGCAGATGAGCTGTAACCCGGCCATAGGCGGCATTGCAAAAGGACAGATTGTGCGCGAGATTGACGCTCTTGGCGGGTACACAGGTATTGTTACAGACAAGGCTTCAATCCAGTTCCGCATGCTTAACCGTTCTAAAGGTCCGGCAATGTGGAGTCCGCGTGCGCAATGTGACAGGATGAAGTTTAGCCAATACTGGCGAGAAATACTCGAAAACACGCCAAAACTTGAAATGTGGCAGGACATTGCCACAGAACTCATTGTTGAGAACGGCAAGGCCGCCGGCGTGAGAACACAGATGGGTGCGGAGTTCCGCGCTGCATGCACAATAATCACAGCCGGCACATTCCTCAACGGATTAATGCACATTGGCAAGGTACAGATTGAGGGCGGCCGCGTTGCGGAGCCTGCCGCAAAAGGTCTCACAGAATCAATAACTGCGCACGGCATAACAGCCGGCCGCATGAAGACTGGCACACCCGTGCGCCTCGACAGGCGCTCGATTAACCTTGAATTGACCGAGGTTCAGGCAGGCGACAACGATTTTCACCGCTTTTCGTACAGCGACACGCAACGCACACTAAAACAACTGCCCTGCTGGGGATGTTACACAAACCCTGAAGTGCACACAATTCTGCGCGACAGCCTTGATGACTCCCCGCTCTACAACGGACAAATCCAAAGCATTGGACCCCGTTACTGCCCAAGCATTGAGACAAAGATTGTGACCTTTGCCGAACGCGAAAGACACCTCCTGTTCCTTGAGCCCGAAGGCGAGACTACACAGGAGATTTATGTAAATGGTTTCTCATCGTCACTGCCAATGGAAGCGCAGTTGACAGCGCTACGGAAGATTCCCGCGCTTGAGAACGCGGTTGCGTACCGCCCAGGCTACGCGATAGAGTACGACTATTTCGACCCCACACAGTTGCGTCACACGCTTGAGTCGAAGATTGTGGAAGGCCTTTACTTTGCGGGGCAGGTGAACGGCACAACCGGTTATGAAGAGGCGGCAGGCCAAGGACTGGTTGCCGGCATAAATGCTGCACTGAAGATTGACGGCAAGGAGGAGTTTATCCTTCGCCGCGACGAAGCATACATTGGCGTGCTAATTGACGACCTGGTAACAAAGGGCGTTGACGAACCGTACCGAATGTTCACATCGAGGGCCGAGTACCGCATTCTTTTGCGCTCCGACAACGCCGACATGCGTCTGACCGAAAAAGCATACAACATTGGACTGGCAACCGAAGAGCGCTACCAAAGGTTGCAAAACAAGAAAGAGAAGATTGCAAGGCTCACAGAGTTCATAGAGAATTTCTCGGTGAAGGCAAACCTCATAAACAACGGGCTTGAAGAACTTGGCACTACCCCACTCGTGCGCGGTTGCAAACTGGCGTCGATAATCGAACGCCCGCAAGTGACAATAGAGTCCATAGCCAACTACATTGTTCCGCTAAAGAAGGAACTTGAGAAGTTAGGCAACGACCGCGAAGAGATTGTTGAGGCAACAGAGATTGAAATAAAGTACAGCGGATACATACAGCGCGAAAGAGAACTCGCCGAACGAATGATACGCCTTGAGAATATACGCATAAAGGGTAAGTTTGACTACAATACATTGGAGTCGCTGTCGACCGAGGCGCGGCAGAAACTCACAGCAATAAACCCGGAGACACTTGCACAGGCAAGCCGCATACCGGGAGTGTCGCCCAGCGACGTGAATGTACTGCTTGTACTCATGCGGAAATAAACAACTGTTCCACGTGGAACAATGCCTTAAAACAACAGATGAAAGTGAAAAGTGGAAAGCGAAAAACGCATAATGCAAACCACATTACCCCCCCCTTAGTAACCCTTAATACCCCTTAGCCCCTTAAACATTAACCCTAAAAAATACACTCATGAACAAAGAACTGCTTTTAAAGAACCTGAGAAACATCCCCGATTTTCCAATTCCGGGAATACAGTTTAAGGATGTGACATCACTATTCAAGAACCCGGATTGTCTGCGCGAAATGGACAATGCGCTATATGAACTTTACAAAGACAAAGGTATTACAAAGATTGTGGGAATTGAGTCACGCGGTTTTGTGATGGCGTCATCACTCGCCGTTAAGTTGGGTGCAGGTTTTGTACCCATTCGCAAACCCGGCAAATTGCCTGCCGAAACAATAAGTGAGACATACGGCAAGGAGTATGGACGCGACACAATAGAGATTCACAAGGACGCCATTGACGAGAACGATGTTGTTCTCATACACGATGACCTGCTGGCAACAGGAGGAACAATGCTTGCCGCATACCATCTTGTAAAGAAACTGAACCCGAAGAAGGTGATGATAAATTTCATTATAGAACTCGAGGGACTGAAAGGGCGCGAGACCTTCCCCGCCGAGGCAGAAATCGAGTGCCTTTTGACACTTGAAGGCAAGTAATGAACAAGGAGGATAGAACAAAGAGAGAGAGTTACATCAAGGGCATTGTAAACAACCTGCCCGAGTCGCCCGGCTGCTACCAGTACCTGAACGATAGCGGCACAATAATTTATGTGGGAAAGGCAAAGAACCTCAAACGGCGTGTATCCTCATATTTCAACAAGGAACAACAGACACTTAAAACACGACTGCTTGTCGCAAAGATTGCCGACATACGGTACGTGGTGGTTAATAGCGAGGCCGACGCACTGCTTCTTGAGAACAACCTCATAAAGCAGCACAAGCCTCGCTATAATGTATTGTTGAAGGATGACAAAACTTATCCTTCAATATGCATTACAAACGAATATTTTCCCAAAATATTCAAGACAAGAAAGATTATAAAAGGAGCAGGGCGTTACTTCGGCCCCTACACTAATGCCGGCGCACTGCACGCATTGCTTGAACTGATTAAAGAACTATACCCCCTGCGCACATGCAACCTGAGCATTACGCCCGAGGGTGTGAGAATCGGCAAGTACAGCGCATGCCTCGAATACCAAATTAAGAAGTGTTGCGCGCCATGCATTGCAAAGATATCGCACGACGAATATATAGGATATATTGAAGAAGTTGTGTCAATCCTCAAAGGCGACATAAGGATTCTACAGGAGAAACTCCTCGCTGAAATGAAGGAAAAAGCAATTTCAATGAAGTATGAAGAGGCGCAGGAGATAAAGAAAAGATATGAACTCATAGAAAACTTCAGGACACGGAGCGAGGTTGTGAGCCAGTCGATGACGAATATCGATGTATTCTCCATTGAAAGCGACGAAAAAAGCGCATTCATCAATTTCCTGCACATTACAAACGGTTGCATTAATCAGGCATTCACCATAGAATACCAGAAAAGACTCGATGAAAGCGATGAAGAATTGATTTCGATGGGCATTGTGGAATTGCGTGAAAGATTCGGGAGCAATGCAAAGGAAATAATAGTGCCGTTCCCCATTGAAACACCAATAGAAGGTACTGCGATAACAGTGCCACAGAAGGGCGAAAAAGCCCGTTTGCTGGCACTTTCGAGACTGAATGTAAAACAATACAAAGTTGACCGCCTTAAGCAGGAGGATAAACTCAACCCGGAACAAAAGGCAACGAGAATGATGAAGGAGATTCAAGAGGCTCTTCATCTTGAAAAATTGCCGCTGACGATAGAGTGCTTCGACAACTCGAACATACAGGGAAGCGACGCAGTTGCAGCATGCGTGGTGTTCCGCAAACTTAAACCGAGCAAGAAGGATTACCGAAAATACAATATAAGGAGCGTAAGCGGCCCCGACGATTATGCCTCAATGCGCGAGGTAGTAATGAGGCGCTACAGCCGCATTATTGAAGAGGGCGGCGAACTCCCGAGTCTTATAATTGCCGATGGCGGAAAGGGACAGATGGAGGCCATTCGCGGCATAGTTGAAGATGAACTGCATTTGGATATACCCATTGCCGGACTGGCAAAAGACGGCAGGCACCGCACATCGGAACTCATCGTTGGTAAAAGCAACGAAGTTATAGGACTTAAGCAGAACACCCCGCTGTTCCGCCTGATGACGCAGATACAGGACGAGGTACACCGCTTTGCAATAACATTCCACCGCGACAAGCGAAGCAAACGCCAGACAGCCTCGGAACTTGACGCAATAAAGGGAATAGGCGAAAAGAGCAAACAGGCACTATTACAGCACTTCAAGAGCATAAAACGCATTAAACTCACTGATACAGAAGAGATTGCGGCAATAATTGGAAAAGCGAAGGCACAAATTGTTGCAAACTATATAAAAAAAGGCAAAGAGGAATGATATTGGCAATAAAAGAGTATCTTTGCACGGAGCGAAGATTCGAATTTGAATAAAAAGAGATGAGAATACTTATACAGAGAGTCAAGCACGCGTCGGTAACAGTAGAAGGAGAACTGATATCAAAGATTGGTACAGGCCTGCTGGTATTAGTGGGAATATGCGACGAGGACGGTAACGAGGATATCGAGTGGCTCACCAAGAAAATATCAAATATCCGCCTTTTTGACGATGAAAACGGAGTGATGAACCTTTCGGTGCAAGAGGTTGGCGGCGAGGTACTCGCTGTGAGCCAGTTCACCCTTATGGCGTCCACAAAGAAAGGCAACCGCCCATCATATATCAAGGCCGCCAAGCCCGAGATTTCGATACCGCTCTACGAACAGTTCTGCAACGAAATGGAGATAGCACTGAACAAACCGATTGAAAGGGGTGTTTTTGGTGCAGATATGAAGGTTGAACTACTCAATGACGGCCCGGTGACAATATTCATTGACTCAAAGAACAGGGAATAGGATATGACAATAAAGGAAGCACAGGAAAGGGTTGACAAGTGGATAAAGGAGTACGGTGTACGCTACTTCAACGAGATGACCAACATGGCAATACTTACCGAGGAGGTTGGGGAGGTGGCACGCATAATGGCACGCAAGTATGGCGAGCAGTCATTCAAGGCGGGCGAAGAGAAGGAACTTGCCGACGAACTTGCCGATGTGCTGTGGGTGCTTATATGCATTGCAAACCAGACAGGAGTAGACCTTACCGAGGCACTTGAAAAGAGTATTGAGAAAAAGACCGACAGAGACAATAAAAGACATATAAATAACCCTAAACTCAAGGAGTGACAGCAGAATCATGGTCATTGCGAGCGAGTATAACGACGAGGAATCTCAAGCAACGACATATTTAGACAAATAACTATAAAAATATAATATTATGAGCGAGAAATGCAACTGCGGCTGCGGGGAACACCACCACCATGCCGACGAAGAGAGCAAGTACGACTTTGTTATAAACGAATATTGCCAGGCAATAAGCGACGAGGAGGTTGCCGGCAAGGTAAAGAGACTCATTGAGGAGAAAGTTGAGGAGAACAACACGCTTGAGGTAAAGAAATTCCTCTTCAACTGCATTGACCTCACCACTCTCAAATGCACCGATAGCGAGGAGAGCGTAATGGCATTCACCGAGAAGGTAAACAAGTTCGATGACGAGCACCCCGACCTTAAAAACGTTGCTGCCATATGCGTATACCCTAACTTCGCGAAGATTGTGAGCGAGACATTGCAGGTAGAGAATGTAGGCATTGCATGCGTGTCGGGCGGTTTTCCCTCTTCACAGACATTCCAGGAGATAAAGGTTGCCGAGACCGCTATGGCAATACATGACGGCGCAACAGAGATTGACATTGTACTCAGCGTGGGCAAGTTCCTGAGCGGCGATTACGAAGGCGTGTGCGACGAAATACAGGAACTCAAAAGCGTGTGCGGTGACAAGCACCTTAAAGTTATTCTTGAGACAGGTGCCCTGAAAAGTGCCGAGAATATCAAAAAAGCGTCGATTCTATCGATATTTTCAGGTGCAGACTTCATAAAGACCTCTACGGGCAAGGAGTCACCTGCAGCAACACCCGAAGCTGCATACGTTATGTGCAGCACAATAAAGGAGTACTACCAGAAGACAGGCCGCAAAATCGGTTTCAAGCCCGCTGGTGGAATTAACACGGTACATGATGCACTGGTATACTACACAATAGTAAAAGAACTCTTAGGAGAGGAATGGTTGACAAATGAACTGTTCCGCCTTGGAACAAGCCGCCTGGCAAACCTCTGCCTGAGCGAAATACTTGGCGAAGAGACAAAGTTCTTCTGATTCACGGTATAAGTACATAAATAATAAAGCAGTTGCCATGGCAACTGCTTTATTATTTTATATGCTTTACTTTTTACGCTGTATCACATAATCGACATACGCCTCAAGCGCCTCATGAACATCCTGCGGAATATCGGGAGGCAACACCTCCAATGCTGCGGCACGGAAGCGCTCTATCATCTTTTCGGCATACTCCACACCACCCTCTTCTACCGATATTCTTATTAGCGATTCAATCTCCTTGTCGCTGAGAATAACGCCATTGGAGAGTTTCTCCCTTATAGGTTCAAGCAGCGGATTAGTACTCTCGCGCAGCACATATATAGCCGGAATGGTTATCTTACCCTCGCGCATGTCACTGCCGGTGGGCTTGCCTACATCATTGGAATAGTAGTCGAAGATATCATCCTTTATCTGGAAACATATTCCAACGTTTTCACCGAATATTTTGAACCGTTCCACCATGCTCTCGTCCGAATCGGCCGCATAGACGGCACAGGTACAACAGCAGCGAAAAAGAGAGGCGGTCTTGGCCCTGACTATACTTATGTAGTTCTCCTCACTGTAAGTACCCCTTTGCTGCAGTTCCATCTGCAACAGTTCGCCGCGCGTGAGCGCTTTGCCAAGGATTGATATCTGCTCAACAATCCTGCAATCGCGGGTGGCGGCAGTATTATTTAGCGCTTGTGAAAAGATATAGTCACCTACAAGAACGGCAACATTATTGTTGTATGCTACATTTACCGAAGGACGGCCACGGCGTTTGTCGCTCTCGTCGACAACATCGTCGTGCAACAGACTGGCCGTATGAAGCATTTCAAGGGCTGTAGCCGACGCCAACGTCTTGAAGTTTATATCACCCAGGGATTTGGCTACAAGAAGAAGAAGCATTGGACGCATTTTCTTGCCGGCACCTTCTTTGACATACTGCAAGGCAGAATCAAGAAGCTGCAAGTCGCTCTTGAACTGAGAGTTGAAATAGTTATCGAAAGTAACCATTTCTTTCTCGATAGGTCTTATGATTTTATCCAACATATCCGCAGAATGATATAAAAACAATACTGTAGAAATAACATATAAACCTTTGTCATTTCCCGAACATTATACAAAAGTAATAAAAAGAATATGTTTAACCGCAAAATTTATGTATTTTTACATTCAGTTATACTTTATGGAAATGAAAAAACTCTTTTTGCTCGACGCTTATGCGCTCATTTACCGTGCATATTACGCATTCATAAAGAACCCCAGGATAAACTCCAAAGGGTTCAACACATCGGCCATACTGGGCTTCATAAACACACTTGAAGATGTGCTCAAGAAGGAGAACCCCACACACATTGGAATAGCATTCGACCCAAAGGGGCCCACTTTCCGTCACGAGGCATACGAGCAGTACAAGGCACAGCGCGAAGAGACTCCCGAGGTAATAAGGGAGTCGGTACCGGTTATTAAAGAGTTCATAAAGGCCTATAATATCCCCATTTTCGAAGTTTCGGGGTACGAGGCTGACGATGTTATAGGAACACTGGCAAAAGCCGCGGAGAAAAGGGGAATAATTACATATATGATGACCCCGGACAAAGACTATGGGCAGTTGGTTTCGGATACCACATTCATATACCGCCCCAAGTACGGCGACAAGGAGTTCGAGGTAATGGGAGTTGAAAGGGTAAAGGAGAAGTTCGGAATACAGACTACGGAACAAGTCATTGACCTGCTGGGCCTGATGGGAGACTCGAGCGACAACATTCCGGGTTGCCCGGGCGTGGGAGAGAAGACAGCGCAGAAACTCATCGCGCAGTTCGGCAGCATTGAGAACTTACTCGAGAATACCGGTGAACTCAAAGGTGCACTCAAGACAAAAGTCGAGGAGAACAGGGAGAAGATTCTCTTCAGCAAATTCCTTGCAACAATAAAGACCGATGTTCCCGTTGAACTCGACATGGAACTCCTGAAGAGAGAGAAACCGAATGAAGAAGAACTTACCCGCCTGCTCGACTTCTATGAATTACGCTCTCTCAAGGAAAGAGTGAAAAAGACAAATTTCGCACCGTCACTTTTTGACGACACACCGGAGAGCCCCACCGCACCCGCTTCGGCCGCAAAGAAAAAAGAACCGAAAAACTCTCCGCTTCAAGGCTCTCTCTTTGATTTTTTCCCGACCGAAGACACAGACGATGAAAAAAAATCGAGCCATTTGACGTTAAAAGAGGTCAATCACACCTATAAACTAATTGAAACAGAAGAAGATATAGTCTCTTTGACTACTGCTGTAAAAAATTGCAAAACTGTGTGTTTTGACACAGAAACCACAAGCACCGACGCTCTTGAAGCCCAACTTGTGGGAATAAGCCTTGCTGTCAAGGAAAATGAAGCGTTCTACATACCAATGCCTGCCAACAGAGAAGAGGTCATAAAAAAACTTGCCCTTTTGAAAGAAATCTTCGAAAACGAAGAGAGTGAGAAGGTAGGACAAAACTTGAAATATGACATCACGGTATTAGCCAATTACGGCATAGAAGTCAAGGGTAAACTTTTCGACACCATGATTGCACACTATGTACTGCAACCGGAACTCTATCACGGAATGGACTACCTTGCCGAAATTTACCTCGACTACGAAACAATAAAGATTGAAGAACTGATAGGCGAGAAAGGGAAAGGACAAAAGAACATGTGCGATGTTCCCCCTACCCTTGTATGCGACTATGCGTGTGAGGACGCCGATGTTACACTGAAACTGAAGAACATTCTGCAGGAGGAACTCAAGAAAGACGGAACCGAGGAACTGTTCTACAATATTGAAATGCCACTTGTACCGGTACTCGCCTACATGGAACGCAATGGTGCACGTATTGACACAGCCTCGCTAAAGGAGACTTCGACCCTGTTCGGCAAACGCCTTGCCGAGATTGAAGAACAGATATACTCGCTTGCCGGCGAACCTTTCAACATCGCTTCGCCCAAGCAGGTAGGCGATATACTGTTCGGCAAACTCAAGATTGTGGAGAAACCAAAGAAGACAAAAACCGGACAGTTCGTGACATCGGAAGATGTTCTTGCACAGTTGCAGAACCGCCACCCTATCGTTAAAAATATTTTACAATATCGCGGACTTAAGAAACTCTTGAGCACATACGTTGACGCACTACCCGAACTTGTAAATCCAAGAACTGGAAAAATTCACACATCGTATAACCAGACTGTGACTGCAACCGGACGACTGAGTTCAAGCAACCCCAACCTGCAGAATATACCCATACGCGATGAGGACGGCAAGGAAGTGCGCAAGGCATTCGTTCCCGACAACGGTTGCCTTTTCCTGTCGGTGGACTACTCACAGATAGAATTGCGCATTATGGCACATCTTAGCGGGGATAAGAACATGATTGAGGACTTCCGCAGCGGATATGACATCCATGCTGCCACTGCAGCAAAGGTTTACAAGAAACCTATTGAAGAGGTAACAAAAGATGAACGCAGGAAAGCCAAAGTAGCCAACTTCGGCATAATATACGGAATATCTGTGTTCGGTCTTGCCGAGAGGATGAACGTAGACCGTCGCGAGGCAAAAGAACTCATAGAGAACTATTTCGCCACCTACAGCGGAGTGCAGCAATACATTGAAAAATGTAAACAAGAAGCAAAGGAAAAAGGATATGTTGAAACTATATTCCACCGCAAGCGTTACCTGCCCGACATAAACTCCCACAATGCCGTGGTGCGCGGGTATGCCGAGCGAAACGCGGTGAACGCCCCCATCCAAGGCAGCGCCGCCGACATAATAAAAGTTGCCATGGTAAACATATACCGCCGCATGAAAGCCGATGGCATGCACTCTACAATGATTCTGCAGGTACACGACGAATTGAACTTCAACATTGTCCCCGAAGAAAAAGAAAGCATGCAGGCATTAGTAATAGAGGAAATGCAGAACGCATTTGCCATGAGCGTTCCGCTCATTGCCGAACACGGTTGGGGTACAAACTGGCTTGAGGCGCATTGATAAAGCAACTTTATCCATAGACTGCCCCACTGATATCGCATATATTGAATTGAAAGGAACATGAAACAACCATACGGCGTTGAACTGACCGATGTAATTTCCTGGTTGCGGTTCCCATTGATTATGGGAGTCCTACTGACACACTGCAACCTGTATGCCCTTATCGCCTCCTGGGAAGGGACATTCCCGGAATGGCCAAGTTGGCTCATATTCATATTCAACGACCTGTACCTGGTAGCACTGCCAGCAATAGTCCCTGCACTTTTCGTTATTTCAGGATATCTGTTCTTCAGGTCACAGGCACCGCGTGACAAGTCATTCTTCATATACAAATATAAGCGCAGGGTACATTCCTTGCTGATTCCCTATCTGGCATGGAATACCATTGCCATAGTAATACTATTTGTAAGATTCAGCATTATAGAGGGTGAAAGCTATACGGTTTCAGACTATCTTAGCGGCTATTGGAGTTTTTTGCCACGCATAGGCGGAGACCCGGCCGACGGCCCGCTATGGTATATACGCGACCTTATGGTTGTTTCACTTGCATCGCCACTGTTTTACATATTCCTCAGAAAAAAGACAACCGGAATTCTCTTCCTTGCTTTCGTGATACTGATGAACGCAATGGACATAGCAATACCGGCGCCAGGGTTCAGCAACACATCAATTGTATTCTTCTCTATTGGAGTATATCTGGCCATCCATAATATTGATATCTCAAGAATACCTGACTACATAGGGATAGTCGCGTCAATATTATACATCCCTTCCCAGTTTGCACTTGACAATATCAGTGAAGACTCTGCATATATCCACGCTGCATACATGGCAACCGCCATAATAAAGATAACCGCTACTTTCTACATAGTATCTGTGCTTTTCAGGAAAAACAAACTCTCCCCTACCCCAAGGCTCACAAGGCTATGCTTCGTCCTGTACGCCTTGCATGGCATAGTTGTAGGACCCATAATAAAAACACTCTATTACCATGTTCCTCACAATGGCAACCCTGCTGCATTACTTGCAATATACATCACCGCAATTTTGGCAATCGTTGCGCTTACAGCCGTTATTGACACGGTTGCCAGACATCATTTCCCCAGAATTTCAAGAATTTTAGGCATCAATAGGGAATGAGTTGAGAGAACACAAAGCCTTGCCATATTTCGCAGTACCGAAATTATTCACTATCTTCGCGGTCAAATTGTAAGTAAGACTAATATAAAAATAAATATCTATGGCTTTGAAAGCAGGTATCGTTGGCTTGCCCAACGTAGGAAAATCGACACTCTTCAACTGTCTGTCGAGTGCAAAGGCACAGGCAGCGAACTTCCCGTTCTGCACCATTGACGCACAGATGGGACAGATAACCGTACCCGATGAGCGACTGAACAAGCTCGCCGAACTGGTACACCCCGGACGCATTGTCCCCGCAACATGCGACATTGTGGACATTGCAGGCCTTGTAAAGGGTGCGAGCAAGGGCGAGGGCCTCGGCAACCAATTCCTCGGAAACATACGCGAGACCGACGCAATAATACACGTTCTGCGCTGTTTCGACAATGACAACATTGTACACGTCGACGGTTCGGTGAACCCCGTACGCGACAAGGAAATCATTGACCTTGAGTTGCAGTTCAAGGACCTCGAGACAATAGAGAACCGCATAAAGCGTGTCGAGAAACAGGCTCGCGTGGGCGGCGACAAGCAGGCTAAGTTGGAATACGATGTACTCATGCAGTACAAAGAGGCTCTGGAAGCGGGAAAATCGGCCCGTACAGTGGTTTTTGAGACCGAGGATGAGCAACAGGTTGCAAAAAACCTTTTCCTGCTCACATCGAAGCCTGTGCTCTATGTGTGCAACGTCGATGACACATCGGCTGCAAGCGGCAACAAGTATGTAGAGGCTGTACGCGAGGCAATAAAGGATGAGAATGCACAGCTGCTCATAATTTCGGCACAGACCGAAGCCGACATTGCCGAACTCGAAAGTTATGAAGAGAAGCAGATGTTCCTTGAGGATATGGGCCTGAAGGAGTCGGGTTGCGACCGCCTTATAAAGGCAATCTACACCCTGCTGAACCTGCAGACATTCATCACAGCCGGCGAAATGGAGGTCAAGGCATGGACATTCCGCAAGGGCTGGAAAGCACCCCAGTGCGCCGGTGTAATACACACCGATTTTGAGAAAGGTTTCATCCGCGCCGAGGTAATCAAATACGATGACTACATTGCATATGGTTCAGAAGCAGCAGTGAAGGAGGCCGGCAAAATGGGCGTAGAGGGCAAGGAATATGTTGTTCAGGACGGTGACATAATGCACTTCCGCTTTAATGTATAAACCATGAATCCGATATTCAGTGCAATAGTCTGGGAACCGTCGGAGAACCTGTTTACAATAGGGGGATTCGGGATACGGTATTATGCTCTCTGCTGGCTGGTGGGATTGCTTGCCGCATACTTTGTTGTAAAGAAGATTTACAAGGACCGGAACGTTAAGGAAGAACTCTTCGACCCTTTGTTCTTCTACTGTTTCTTTGGCATACTCATTGGTGCGCGGTTGGGACATTGCCTCTTCTACGAACCGGAATATTACCTTGCGAATCCCATTGAAATGATTCTTCCAATAAAGGAAATCAACGGCACATGGAGGTTTACAGGATATGCCGGGCTTGCCAGCCACGGCGGCGTGATTGGAGTAACCATAGGACTGTTGCTGTACATTAAAAAGACCGGACTCAAATTTATGTGGGTATTGGACTGCCTTGGCATTGCAGCTCCGATATTTTCGGCCATGGTGCGCCTTGGAAACCTCATGAACAGCGAAATTATAGGACTCCCCACCGACGCACCTTGGGGCTTCATATTCGTGAAGGCAGGTATCACAACCCCATGCCACCCCGCGCAGTTGTACGAATCAATCGCATACTTTGTGATATTCATTGCAATACTTTTCCTTTACAAAAAGTTCGGCAACAAGGTAGGTTCGGGACTGTTTTCAGGGTTCACACTCTTTACAATATTCACCTTCCGCTTCTTTGTGGAGTACATAAAGGAGGTACAGGTTGATTTTGAGAACGGCATGTTCATGAACATGGGCCAGATACTCAGTATTCCGCTTATTATTGCAGGCGGATATCTAATCTACAGAAGTACAAGAAACAAGGTCGCTAAATAAAGAATAAAGACTCCTGCGGGAGTCTTTATTGCTATCTGGTAACCGTCTCCTCCAACCTTTCCTTTTCGCTCAACGCCGCCAGCCTCATCACCTCGGCGACATCGAGTTTCATAGCCTCGACAAGACGCTTTCCGTACCCCTCATCGGCAAGGTAACAATGCGCTGCATGACGATATTTTATATTATCGGTCACAGGCATCATGTCCTCGGCAGTATTTGCAATGAGGAGCGCTTTCTTCTCCTCAGTCATGAGACGATAGAGATTGCCCGGTTGATAGAAACAGTCATCGCTACGGTCTTCATAAGGATTGTAACGCATTGACTCTCCCGATACCGCGGAATAGGTATATTGCGCCTGTGTTACACTCCACTCTCCTATGCTGTTAGGCGAATATCCCTTTGTGGCACCGCTGTTACCGTCGACACGCATTACGCCGTCGCGATGGTAACTATGTACAGGACAGTGTGCGCGGTTAACAGGTATCTGGTCATGGTTCACACCAAGGCGGTAACGTTGGGCGTCACCATAGGAGAAAAGGCGGCCTTGCAGGAGTTTGTCGGGCGACAGGCCTATTCCCGGTACTATATGCGCAGGGTTGAATGCAGCCTGTTCCACATCGGCAAAATAGTTCTGCGGATTGCGGTTCAACTCCATTACTCCCACCTCTATGAGCGGAAAATCCTTGTGACTCCATACTTTTGTAATGTCAAAAGGGTTCTCACGGTAATGTGCAGCCTGTTCTTCGGTCATCACCTGTATGTAGAGTTTCCAACGCGGGAAATCACCCTTCTCTATCGCATTGAAAAGGTCGCGCCCGTGACTCTCTCGGTCCTTGGCAATTATTGCCGCAGCCTCCGCATTGCTCAGGTTCTTTATACCCTGTTCCGTGCGGAAATGGAACTTCACCCACACGCGCTCGCCATGCTTGTTCACCATGCTGTAGGTATGTGACCCGAAACCGTGCATGTGGCGGTACGAGGCGGGTATTCCGCGGTCGGACATCACTATTGTGACCTGGTGCAGGGCCTCGGGCAGCATTGTCCAGAAATCCCAGTTGCTCTGCGGTGAGCGCAGGTTTGTCTGCGGGTCGCGCTTTATTGCATGGTTCAGGTCGGGAAACTGCAATGGGTCGCGCAGGAAGAAGACTGGCGTGTTGTTGCCGACAAGGTCCCAGTTACCCTCATCGGTGTAGAATTTAACTGCAAAACCGCGGATATCGCGCTCGGCGTCGGCTGCTCCGCGCTCGCCGGCAACGGTTGAGAAACGGGCAAAAAGTTCGGTTTCCTTGCCTATTGCCGAGAATATTGAGGCACATGTATAATGCGTGATGTCATGCGTTACGGTAAACGTTCCGAATGCACCGCTGCCCTTTGCGTGCATGCGGCGTTCAGGGATTACCTCACGGTCGAAGTGCGCAAGTTTCTCAATTAGCCAATTATCTTCGAGCAACACAGGACCACGCTCTCCGGCAGTGAGCGAATTGGTATTGTCGGTAACAGGAGCACCGACCTCATTTGTCAGGAATTTTTTGTCCATAAAAAAAGAGTGTTAAGTATTCAAATGAATTCTCAACACCCTTATGCTGTAATTTGTTCAAGGTTATTTTCCCATAATTACCCTCGATTGGGAAATGAATAAAAAGATAAAATGCAAGACTTGCGTAGCAGTTTGCTTTTTAGTCATTTTCCCCTGACGATTTTCTTTATTTCATTCAACTTATTCAACGCCTCAAGCGGAGTAAGATTATTCACATCAATACCCAAAATCTCGTCGCGCACCTGTGAGAGTACAGGGTCATCAAGTTGGAAGAAGTTGAGTTGCACACCTTCACGACTGTCGGCAATCTCTGTTGTAGGCGCTCCTTTGAGTTCACCGCGATTATTGCTTGCCTCAAGTTTCTGAAGTATCTGCTCCGAACGCTTTACAATGCTTTTTGGCATACCCGCAAGTTTGGCCACGTGTATACCGAATGAGTGCTCGCTGCCGCCCGGCATCAGTTTGCGCAGGAAGATTACCTTGCCGTCGATTTCGCGCACCGACACATTGAAGTTCTTTATGCGGGGGAAACTCTTCTCCATTTCGTTAAGTTCGTGATAATGAGTAGCGAACAGTGTGCGTGCCCTACCCTTTGCAAACTCATGTATATACTCCACAATTGCCCAGGCGATAGACATACCGTCGTAGGTTGATGTACCGCGGCCAAGTTCGTCGAAGAGCACAAGACTCCTTTCGGACAGGTTATTCAGGATATTTGACGCCTCGGTCATCTCCACCATGAAAGTAGACTCGCCTGCCGAAATGTTGTCACTCGCTCCCACGCGGGTAAATATCTTGTCGACAAGGCCTATGTGAGCACTTTCGGCCGGTACAAAACAGCCAATCTGGGCCATTAACGTTATAAGTGCTGTCTGTCGCAAAAGTGCCGACTTACCCGCCATATTTGGACCTGTAACAATTATTATCTGCTGCTTCTCACTATCGAGATAAAGGTCATTTGGTATGTAGTTCTCCCCTGCTGCCATCTGCCGCTCGATGACCGGGTGACGCCCCTGCTTGATATCAAGAACATTCTCCTCACTCACTACCGGGCGTATGTACTTGTTGGCACGAGATACATTGGCAAACGAGAGCAACACATCAAGCCTTGCAAGGTGCGACGCGTCTACCTGGATTGACGGTATATATTTTGCAACATCGGTGACAAGATTGTTGAAGATATTGCTTTCGAGCGCAAGAATCTTCTCCTCGGCACCAAGGATTTTCTCCTCGTACTCCTTGAGTTCCTGTGTTATATAACGTTCGGCATTCACAAGAGTCTGTTTCCTTATCCACTCGGCAGGGACATTCTCCTTGTATGTGTTGCGCACCTCAATATAGTAACCGAACACATTGTTGAACGATATTTTAAGACTTGGAATACCCGTGCGCTCACTCTCACGCTGCTGCAATTGCATGAGATAATCCTTGCCATGATAAGCGATGGCACGAAGTTCGTCAAGGTGTTCGTTTACACCGTCGGCCACTACCCCGCCCTTGTTCAACAGCAATGGCGGTTCAGGCACAATCTCATTGGCTATGCGGTCACGGATTTCAGCACAGCAGTCAAGTTGGGCACCAATTTGCTTGAGCACCTCATTATTTGAACTCTCGCACGCCTTCTTTATGGGTTCAACCGCCTGAAGAGCCAGTTTCAACTGCACAAGTTCACGTGGCGACACACGCCCCGCCGCAACCTTGGCTATAATGCGTTCAAGGTCGCCGATAAGGTGCAGATTCTCCTCAACAAGTTCGCGGAACAGAGGTTCGCGAAAATAGTACTCGACAATATCGAGACGCTCCTCAATAGGTTTTATATCCTTCAAAGGGAACACCATCCAACGCTTGAGAAGACGGGCACCCATTGCCGTGAGTGTGCGGTCTACAACCGACAGCAGCGATGAACCGCCGTCGTGCATGCTACCGAGGAGTTCAAGACTGCGTATTGTGAACTTGTCAAGGCGCACATAACGTTCCTCCTCAATGCGGGATATATTTCGTATATGTGATATTTGCGTGTGGAGAGTAACACCAAGGTAGTGCAGCACGGCACCGGCGGCAACCAACCCGCTGCGCAGGTGCGAAATACCGAAGCCCTTCATGTTCTTAGTCTCGAAATGCTTTGTAAGTTTTTCGTGCGCGAACTCTTCGGTAAATGCCCAGTCATCGAGTTCAAAGGTAAGATATTTGCTGCCGAAACACTCCTGAAAGCGTTTTTTAAGACCACGCTCGAAAAGGACCTCCTTTGGACTGAAGTTGATGAGCAGTTTCTCGACATAATCGAAAGTACCCTCGGCTACAAGAAATTCTCCGGTTGAGATATCGAGGAAAGACACACCGCACATGGGCTTTCCGAAGTGGACCGCAGCAAGGAAGTTATTCTCCTTGTGGTCAAGGACATTGTCATTGATTGACACACCCGGGGTAACAAGTTCTGTAATGCCCCTCTTCACGAGTTTCTTGGTCATCTTCGGGTCCTCGAGTTGGTCGCATATTGCAACACGCTTTCCGGCACGTACCAGCCTTGGCAGATAATTGTCGAGTGCATGGAACGGGAAACCGGCCATTTCTATTGCTTTGGAAGCGTCGCTCTTGCCGTTTGAACGTTTAGTGAGCGTAATACCAAGTATTTCGGACGCCACTACAGCGTCGGAACAGTATGTTTCATAGAAGTCTCCGCAACGGAACAGCAGTATAGCGTCGGGGTGTTTTGCCTTGAGGTCATAGAACTGACGCATCATGGGCGTTACGGCGGTATCTTTTTCGGCCATATATATTGTTCTTTGTTTATAGTGCAATAATTACGCGAAGATACGAAAAAAATCATAAGGCAGTATCACATACTACATTATAAATGAAGAAATATATTCCCTTTGAGCATTGAGCATTGGTTGTAAAAAACATAATATTTGCTAACGCAAAAATAGACTGCACTCGCTGTGAAATATTCAAGTAAACTTGATAATCTTTCGCTCGTTTGCACTATCTTTGCAGTGCCGGTGGGGAGAAATCCGCCAGCGCATAAAGCATTTTGTTTTAAGTCCATATCTTAAATTCGCCAAAATTTTAAACCAAGGACTGGAGCAATCAATGCTCATTCTGTGTATATGCTGGTTACGTGCGTTCTGCGCGTCGCCCACGTATATATCACGGCGTGGGAATATTGTTTCTTCATTGTTCATTTGGTTAAGGCGTTTGGCGATGCCTAAGATATGTGGACGTAAGGCAGCAAGTCTCACGTCTTTTTTATTTTTTAGTAAAGTCCTTAAAAAGAACTGGGAGATTATATGGCTTTAAATATTGATTTGTTTTTTAATTTTTAAACTTATAATTTATGAAAAACAATTATTTCAAACATTTATTCACTGCACTGCTGTTGCTGTGTGTAACGGCTGCAACTGCTCACGACTTTGAGATGGGTGGTATCTATTACAACATATTGTCCGAGGATAACAAGACTGTAGAGGTGACCTATAAAGGAACATCTTATATTGAATATTCAAATGAATATTCCGGTAGTGTGGTAATTCCCGAAACAGTTACTCACAATGGTACAACCTACAGCGTAACAAGCATTGGAGGTTCTGCGTTCGAAGGTTGCGCCGGGCTTACAAGCATTGAAATTGGCAACAGCATTACCAGCATTGGAACTTATGCGTTCTATGGTTGCACCGGACTGATAAATATTGTTGTGGATGAGGGAAATAGTACGTATGATAGTCGCGACAACTGTAATGCGATAATAGAAACAGCAACAAACAAACTGATTGCCGGCTGTCGAAACACCGTAATCCCCAACAGCGTAACAAACATTGGAGGTTCTGCGTTCGAACGTTGCGCCGGGCTTACAAGCATTGAAATTGGCAACAGCATTACCAGCATTGAAACTTATGCGTTCTATGGTTGCACCGGGCTTACAAGCATTACAATTCCTAACAGCGTTACAAGTATTGGAGATGCTGCGTTCGCTTATTGCACCGGGCTTACAAGTATTATAGTTGAGAGTGGTAATATGTACTATGATAGCCGTGATAATTGTAATGCAATTATAGAAACCGCGACCAATACACTTTTAGCCGGCTGTCAAAATACTATTATTCCTAACGATGTTACCAGCATTGGAACTTATGCGTTCCATGGTTGCACCGGGCTTACAAGCATTACAATTCCTAACAGCGTAACAAGCATTGGAAATTCTGCGTTCTCTTTTTGCTCCGGGCTTACAAGCATTACAATTCCTAACAGCGTTACAAGCATTGGAGCATGGGCGTTCCAGTATTGCTCCGGGCTTACAAGTATTGAAATAGGTAACAGTGTTACAAGCATTGGAGACTATGCGTTCTCTTTTTGCTCCGGGCTTACAAGTATTGAAATAGGTAACAGTGTTACAAGCATTGGAGACTATGCGTTCTCTTTTTGCTCCGGGCTTACAAACATTACAATTCCTAACAGCGTTACAAACATTGAATACGGTGCGTTCAGTAATTGCTCCGGGCTTACAAGCATTGTAATCCCTAACAGCGTAACAACCATTGGAAATTTTGCGTTCAGTGATTGTTCCGGGCTTACAAGCATTACAATTCCTAACAGCGTAACAAGCATTGGAAATTCTGCGTTTGAAGGATGTATTTAGAAGTCCCAAACAACCAAAACTATTCAGAAATAACCAAGTATAAACCGTTAATTATCAGTGTATTCTAAAATTTAACACTTTCAGACTGCTTTTTGATGGTTCCTAAATTTCCACATATTTTTGAGACATATT
>JAFQUE010000041.1 GCA_017408685.1 Bacteroidaceae bacterium
CGGCTTCGGAATCTTTTAATTCTAAAATTAAAGCATTTAGAACACAATTCAGGGGTGTGAAAGATAAAGATTTTTTCCTTTTCAGACTAGCAAAATTATATGCATGAAAATGAAATCCCTCAGAATTTTACGTTGAGCCAATAAACTATAGTTTCTGCAATAGGATACAAAAAAGAAAAAAGAAATCAAGTATACTTGATTTCTTTCCTTGGGGTGGTTGATGGGATTCGAACCCACGACATTCAGAACCACAATCTGACGCTCTAACCAGCTGAACTACAACCACCATGTTGCTTTGAATTCTCAAAAGCGTTGCAAAGGTATGGATTTTATTCATATTTTCCAAATAATAAACGCTCTTTTTTTAGAATAGATTTATTTTGTCAGGTTTTTTAGTGTTTGTTTCTTCTTATTATTTAAGTTCGCTTGGAAAAATACTCAATTAAGTTCGGTATTTCTCGCTCGTTTGTTGCTATCTTTGCAAAGATAGATTGCTATTCAAGACAAACGTATTTGTTGTAATGTTAATGAAATCTTATGTATGATGAAAAGGTTTGCAAGAGTGTTATTGCTCATACTATTTATGGTGGCGCCGGCAGGCAACATGTATGCACAGAGCAAGAAAGATAAAATTGTCATGCCGGAATATCCCGGCGGGCAGGGCGCATTGCACAAATTCCTCCTGAAGGAGTTAAGGTATCCTACAGAAGCACGTATCAATAATGAAATAGGAGAAGTGCTTGTTGGGTTCTCTGTGGGTATGGATGGATATGTCTCGGGCGTAAGGGTCCTGCGCTCGGTCTCTCCTTCTCTTGATGCCGAGGCTGTACGTGTTGTGAAATTGACAAGGTATTGGTCGCCCGGTAAACGTAACGGAGTGCCTGTACGTGCCGAAATGTCTATTCCCATCAACTTCAAGACTGTGAGGGAGCATGACAAGTTTGTAGATGAAGATGATGACGGTTCCGCTTTGACCGAGAAGTATTGAAAGAACTCTACCTGTAATCCATGTGGTATGTTACTTCATATCTTCAACCCTGAAAACGACCTTGCCCTTGCCGACGGCGGTGCCAATTATTGTCCGCCACCTGCCGCAACGTATATTGCACACGACCTTGCTGCATTGCCTTTATGGTTTGCAGGGAGTGAAGACCTGGTTCTTTTGCCAAGCGATATCCATCGTGCATATTATAATGAGGTCTCCTCTGTTTTTGATGTCACGCAATGCTACGATGTTGTACATGAAAAAGATGTGACCGGCTTTAGCCCGTGGGGGTGGAGTGCACAAATGAAACGTCGTATAATGGCAATGGGGTTCAATGTTGAATTGTTGCCCACAGATGAGACAATAGGAAACATACGCACCTTGTCGAACCGCAGGACAAGCATTGCTCTTCTGGAGGCCATGGCAGCGCGCGGCGTGGATGTTCCTCCGCTCCCTGTGTATATGACAAGAAATGAAGATGTGGCAGCATTTGTGGAGAGTGTGCCACGATGTGTGGTCAAAGCACCATGGTCGGGTAGCGGAAAGGGTATAATGTGGGGGCTTGGGCGTGTAGAGGTTCCGTTGGAGAATTTTTATAAGGGTATAATAAAGCGTCAGGGTGGAGTGGTGTGCGAGCATTTCCTTTCGTCTGTACAGGAGTTTGCTATGGAGTTTCTTGCCAACGAGAATGGTGTGCAGTTTGTAGGGTATTCGCTTTTCAATTCGGTAAAAGGCAGTTATTCGGGCAATATTCTTCTCTCCGACAATGAAATTGAGCAAACCCTTTCACAATATATCCCGCTCCCTGAACTTCATAACGTGAAATCGCTAATATCGGAACTCCTTACCGACAAGTTGCATGCTTCCGGGTACAAAGGATATCTTGGTGTCGATATGATGATTTACCGTGATGAATGCGGAAATCTGTGCCTTAATCCATGCATGGAGGTAAACATGCGCATGAATATGGGAGTAGTGTCGCGCATAATATATGACAGGCATGTATGTGCGGGCAAACGCGGGCAATTCTTCGTGAATTACTACAAAAAAGAAGGTGACGCTTTTGAAGAACATAGGTTGAACAAGGAAGGCTATCCTTTGGAAGTGGAGAACGGTCGCATAGCCGGGGGGTATATAAATCTCTCTCCAATTACGCCAGAGAACCGCTATTCGGTTTACATAATCATTGATAAATGAATAAAAACTGTTATATTCGCAAAATAAGATTTATATATTATGGGCATGACAATAAGAGAAAGAGTTGATTCTTTGCGTGATTATATGCGCTGTAGAGGAATAGCGGCATTCATTGTGGTAAGCAGCGACCCGCACAGTAGTGAGTATGTTGCCGATTGTTGGAAGTCCCGTGAGTGGATTTCCGGTTTCGACGGTTCGGCCGGTACAGCCGTTATCACGCTTGACAAGGCGCTGTTGTGGACCGATTCGCGTTATTGGCTTGCTGCAGAGAAAACTGTCAAAGATACAGGATACACCCTTATGAAAGATGGAGATGACGAGACACCATCTATTGTGGAATGGCTGTGTGCGAACCTCAATGCCGGCGATGTGGTTGCTGTTGACGGAACGGTATGCTCTGTAGTGGAAACCAACGCATGGCAAGGTCCCTTCTCGGTCAAAGGCATAGAACTTGAATTTGTCAAGGACCCTTTTGAAGAGTTGTGGACAGGGCGTCCGTCACTCCCTATGGGTAAAGCTGAGATTATGCCTGAAGATGTGGCCGGCGAATCGGCAGAAAGCAAATTGCAACGTTTGCGCTCTGCCCTCAAGGCCGATGAGGTTGAGGGTATGCTGGTGACTATGCTCGATGAGGTTGCATGGCTCACGAACCTCCGTGGCAGTGATGTTGAATACAATCCTGTTGTGGTCGCATATATGATTGTTACGCTCGATAATGCCGTGCTATATATCGATGAAAGGAAACTTACTCCTGAAGTGCTTGACTATTTGGAGACTCAAGGTATTTCTGTTGCCGGTTACGGCGATATTTGGCAGGCACTCAATGATTATGACAAGGCCACGCTTCTAATGCAACCTTCGAAATGCAATCTTGCGGCAGTGAAATCTGTGGCAAAAGAAAAGGTTGTCTTCCGTGCTGACTCTCCTGTGGCCATGATGAAAGCTGTCAAGAACGAAACAGAGATTGAAGGTTTTGAACGCGCCATGCTTGCCGAAGGTGTTGCAATGGTAAATCTCCTGCATTGGCTCAAACCGGCAGTAAAAGAGGGTGGCGTACATGAACTCGATGTTGACCGCATGCTCACTGAATTCCGTAGTGAAGACCATCTGTTCCGCGGACTCAGTTTTGCCACCATTGCTGCATATGGCGAAAACGCAGCAATTGTACACTATGAACCTACAGAAAAGGAGAATGCTCTTCTTGAACCTCGAGGTTTTCTGTTACTTGACTGTGGCGGACAGTACAATTGCGGTACAACCGACATAACCCGTACAATTGCTTTGGGTGAACTTACAAGGGAGGAAAAAGAGGATTATACCCGTGTGCTCCGCGGTCACATATCACTTGCCCAAGCAGTATTTCCCAAAGGCACGTGCGGCACACAACTCGATGTCCTCGCCCGCCAGTGGTTGTGGCGTGCAGGAGAAAACTATCTGCATGGTACAGGACATGGAGTAGGGCACTGCCTGAATGTGCACGAAGGCCCGCACCAGATACGCATGAACAATATGCCGGCCCTTCTGTTGCTCGGAATGACTGTGACCAATGAACCCGGTCTTTACAAGGCCGGCCGCCATGGCATACGCATTGAGAATACAATGATTGTAAAACATTATTCCGAGAACGAGTTCGGCAGTTTCTATACTCTTGAACCATTGACCTTGTGCCCAATAGATACAACGCCTATTGTACCTGAACTGCTTGGTAATGAGGCACGTGAGTATCTTAACAATTATCATGCCATGGTGCTGGAGAAACTCTCGCCTTTCTTCGAGGGTGAAATGCTTGATTATCTTGAAACCCTTTGTGCTCCGATATGATAAGGCGTCTGCTGCCATTCTTTATCCTGTCGTTTCTTTTTTCCTGTGTAACTCAGGACAAGAGTCGTGAACATGAACTCATTGCCCATGCCGGCGGTGAGATTGACGGGTATGTATATACAAATTCACTTGAGGCATTGCAACTGGCTGCGGAAAGAGGTTACAAGTACATTGAACTTGACCTTTTGATGACCGAAGACAGCGTGCTTGTTGCTGCGCATTCGTGGGAGGAGTTCAACAGCATGACCGGCAATTCCCATCGTGGCGACAGTGCAATGTTGTCGGAACAGTTCGTCGGGCAACAGATACATGGACGTTATACACCTCTTACAGCATGTATGATAAACGAGTTCTTTATGAAAGACACAGCACTGTACCTGGTTACAGACAAGATATCCGATCCCGAAGTGTTAAGGCAATATTTTCCGGATTTGAAGCAACGTATGGTTGTAGAGGCCTTCTCTTATGAACATTATGAACGGTTGGTTGACGAGGGTTATTTCCGTGTGCTCTATTCTTGTATGGCCGATGATTTTTCTACGGCAATAACCAAGAATCTTTTATTCGCTTCTCTCTTCCCCGGAGAACGTATCGAGTGGATTGCATTGCATACCAGCGGGTTCGACTATCCCATTTACGATGTACTGAACAGCATGTGCCGTTTCAATATTGCTCTCTTTACAGTCGATAACTATAACGAATTGTCGCACCGGCAGTTAGAAAGGGTACAGATGATATACACGAACAGATTGTTGCCAGAGTAGTTGCTTGCAACAAATGCTGTTTTCTAAAACCGCTTTGTATGAAAAATATTTACGTTATTATAACCACGCTGCTCATTATGCCGGCAATTCTGCGTGCACAGGAAAGCGAAGCTCGTGGCAGTTACTTCTATAAAAAGGTATATGTGCCGGCAGAACTTCCACGTTTTGAGGAAAATAGTGACCGGTTGCCCAGTCCCATATGGGATGAAAATCCTCGTTGGGTAGAACTCTATTGGAAAGCATGGGAAATTGCATTTTCCAACCTCAAGCAACCTTCTGCCGGTTCACCGTTGGTGGCCAATTGGATTGACGAAGGACTTTCGCCACAGGTTTTCCAGTGGGATACGCATTTTATGGTCATGTTCGGGCGTTATGCAGCGCACATATTCCCTTTCATCGAGTCTCATGACAATTTCTATGCCCGGCAGCACGACAATGGCATGATTTGCCGCATTCTAAACGAGGCCGACGGTGTTGACCATCATTGGGGTTTGGGCCCGAATCATGCCAGGACAATCAATCCTCCGCTTTTCAGTTGGGCCGAAATGGAATACTTTCGTTTCACGCGAGATACAGCCCGTTTGTCGCAGATAGTGACTCCTATTGAAAAATATGTTGAATGGGTCGAAAAGAACCGCCGGGCAACAGGTACTGAGCACATGCTCTATTGGTCCAACGGGCAGGCAAGCGGAATGGATAATACTCCGCGCGACATTGGGCGTCCCGCGCCCGACGGTGACATACATTCGGCAACTGACGCAATGGGATGGGTGGATATGTCGTCACAGATAAAGATGTGCTATGACAATCTTGCCGAGATATGTACAATCCTCGGCAAAAAGAAGCAGGCAAAGGAGTATAGAAAGAAATCGGCAGCCCTTTCCGAGCGCATTAACCGTTATATGTGGGACAATGAGACCGGGTTGTACTACGATGTCGATACTGCTTCGCAACGCACCCCTTGGATTACAACCGCTACATTCTGGCCCATGCTTGCCGGAATATCCTCTCCGGAACAGACTGCGCGCCTTGTCTCTGCAATAAAGGATGAGAACCTCTTTTGGCGTCCTCTTCCTTTACCTTCGTTGGCTGCAAACCAACCTCATTATGACAAATGCGGTCGATACTGGAGGGGAGGAGTATGGGCACCGACCACTTACATGACCGTCAAAGGATTGCAACGTTGCGGGTACGAAGAACTTGCTTCTATCATTGCAATGAAGAATATGTCTGTGATGTACAAAGTGTATGAATCGACCGGTACAATATGGGAACTCTATTCGCCCGAGATGTATATGCCTGCAACCGACGCTACAGGGGTATATATGGTAAAACCAAATTTTGTGGGGTGGAGCGGTCTTATTCCAATTTCAATGTTCATTGAGAATATAATTGGAATAAATGCCGACGCTGTAGCCGGCAGGGTCGTATGGCGGAGCACAAACGAAAGAAGGCATGGCGTCGAGGGACTGAGGTTTGGAAATGTGGTCACATCACTTGTTCGTGAGGGAAGTACTGTTACTGTTGAATCGGATAATGAATATACTTTAGTATTAAACGGTAAAGAGTATAATATATCCAAAGGAAAACAGGTGATAGAACTTTAAACCTCTTCTTCTCCATTATATACCTCAAGTGCAACCCGCGAGGGTTGCACTTGAGGTATATTGAGTAGTAAGTATTATTCTTCTCCTTCAGGAGTATGCAGTATCAGTGTTGTTGCACCAAGTGTGATGATTGCCCCGTCTTCAATGAGCAGGCGTTCACGGTTGCCCAGTATGCGGTTCATAACGAAAGTTCCTGTAATACTCTGGTTGTCGCGTATTGTGTATGTAAGTTCACCGTTGTATCCTCGCTTGACGTTTATGATACAGTGGCGTCGGTCCATGCTTGGGTCACTGGTCTCGATGGGGTGAGAGATAACTGTTCCTTTATTATAGCGCCCAAGCATGTTGTCGCCTTCGCTCAAAGGAATTATCTGCTTGAAGCAGAAAGTGTTCTCAATTACTACTACATGGCCGAAGTCTTCGGTCTGTATGTCGTCGCTGTTCTCTCCAATGCGTATTGTGAAACTTTTTCGGCAATGCTCGCACTCAAAGACTAAAGCCTGACCCTCTTTGTAACCGGAAGCGTCAAAGTCTATTGCATGGTCGCACTTTGGGCATATAATCTTGCTCATGAATACTGTTTTTATAGACTGATTACGGACGATGTGTCCTTTGTGAATTCCGTTAGTGTGTGAGTACCCAAGCGTCGGGGAATATCTCTTTTACTTGTGTGAGTGCATTTGCAGCCTCTTTGTTGCTGTCATAGGTTGCGTATGCAATACGGTGTCTGCCACTTCCCTCAACAACAGTATATTCGACCTTGGCCTTTACCGAGAGTTCCTCAATGGCTAACTGAGCTTTCTGTGCGTTCGGGGTACTTGCAACAATTATTGAGAATCTCTTTGCTGTTTCGGTAACATTGCATGATTCTTCGACCGTGTCTTCACTCTTTGCAGTCTGTTCCGGTTCTGGAACTGTATATGCCGGTGTAATGATGTTCTCTGTAACTGTATCGGTCACAGGAGCAATTTCGCACCGGTTTTCAGCAGGGGGTGTTGCGGGTTGTTCAGGTCTGGTGGAAACGCCTGTAACAAAACCGGCGGCTTCAGATGGAGTATAGGCACTGTCACCAATCGGCGAAACAAAGAAGAACATGAGAATGATTGCTGCCGCTGTTGCCATTGCGTGTTTGAATGTACTGCGTTTTATTACAATTTCCTTCTTCTCAATATCTTTCAATTGCTGTATTACAAGCGGTTGGAAACCGAAATTGTAGGGGTCGTCAATGCCGTTAGGGGACTGTTCAAAGGTAATCTTGCCTGTTACATTCATGCTGAATGTCCCAATTTCACCGAAATGTACAATCCCTTTAGTGGAAAGTTCGTGACGTAACGAAGCAACATCCTCGCGGAGTATTACGCTTGCTTCATCATACGTCAGTTGTCCGGCATATATATATTCCGAAACGAGCAGTGCGTCGTCTACCGTTACTTGGGGGTTGAAACCAAGAGCGCGGTGAGGCGGCATGAATGTCGCACCTTCCATGTTGTATGCAGCCGGGACATTGTGTGCAAGGAATGCACCTAATCCGGGTATTATCACGCAGTTGTGCTGCGCAACAAGCCTTGTTGTATGTTTAATGAGTCTTTCCACGTAACAAAAATAGTAAAAAAATGTGTGGTAGCAAAAGAAGTACTTGTTTTTTTGAAATGTGTAAAGTTGTCACATCGGTTCAGCAAAGAGAATGTCCGTTAAATACTTTTATTAAAAAGGAGGTAACTGCTTTCATAACAAGAGGGCGACTTTTTAGTCACCCTCTTTTGAGTTTAGTTGAAAAGTTCATCCCTTTGTACATAGGCAATTATGTCACCGCGGTTGACGTGTGCTCCTTGTTGTGCGCATATTTCAATGACGCGGCCTCCTAAACCTGTTGCAACCGGTTGCAGTTCGCCCCAAGGTGTGATGATGGTGCAGAACATCTCGTCGGTATTCACGTGGCTGCCTATTGCCGGCGGTACCGATGTGCCTTCAAGAGCAACTTCCCACAGAATCTGTCCCTTTACAGGTGCCACAATCGGGTCGGCCTTGGCATGCTTTATTGCCTTGATTTCTTCAATGCTTACACCCTTGGCTGCCATTTCGCTATCCTTTGCCTTTTCAATGTCGGCAAGGAAACGCTCTTTGGCAACACCGCTCCTGTAATCACGGTATTGGCGTTCGTGCATTGCGAATTCCCACAACTCCTCGTCGTCCTCGCCAGGTTCCCAACCGAGTTCCTGCATTTCCTTACGATATTTGTCGAGCGCGTCGGGATAGAAACTCTGCGGGTCGGCAGTTGTGAATTCGTAACCTTTCTCCTTGGCAAGTTCCTTTATTTCCGGGGCTACCTCTCCAGGCAGGCGTCCGCTCTTGCCCAAAATCATTCCCCACATGCTCTCGTCCATGCGGCTGAAACGCGGTTCGTCCTGGGCGCGTGACAACAGGTTCATCAGTGCGATATTCTTTACATACTGACTGAATGGTGTAACGAGTGGGGGATAACCCACGCGTGGCCACACGTATGCAACTTCGTTGAAAAGTTCTACCATCAATTCGTCAAGAGTGTATGTTGGCTTGCCTTTACTCTGCAGAATACCGTTGATTCCTTTGTGTACGCCGGCAAGGTCCGACATCATTGAGCCCATCATACCGCCTGGCAAACCGCTTGTAAGCAGCAGCGAACTCATGAGTTTGTTGTTCTTGTCCATGAAAATGCCCAACCAGTCATCAATGAATTCCTGAGTAAGGCTGCGTGCCTTCATGTAGGCGTTCATGTTTATTTCGGGTACTTTGAAACCGGCGTCTTTCAGCATTGCCTGAACGCTGATGATGTCGGGATGTACCTTGCCCCATGACAGGGGTTCTATGGCGGTGTCAATGATGTCGCAACCATTCTTGCATACCTCAAGGATTGACGCCATAGAGAGTCCCGGACCGCTGTGCCCATGGTATTGTATTATGATTTCGGGGTGCTTGTCCTTAATGCTTTTTGTGAGGCGTCCCAGGAATGCAGGGCGTCCTATTCCGGCCATGTCTTTGAGGCATATTTCCGTAGCACCTGCGGCAATAAGTTCGTCGGCAATACCGCTATAGTATTCAACAGTGTGAATGGGCGAACTGGTTATACAGAGTGTCGCCTGTGGTATCATCCCTGCCTCCAAGGCGTATTTTATGGATGGGATTATGTTTCTTGTGTCGTTCAGGCCGCAGAATATTCGCGTTATGTCCACCCCTTGAGCCTTCTTTACCTTATACATCAGGCGTCGCACGTCGGCAGGAACAGGGAACATGCGCAACGCATTGAGTGCACGGTCAAGCATGTGTGTCTGTATGCCTGCGTCGTTAAAAGGTTTTGTGAAACGCCTGACAGCCTTGTTGGGGTTCTCTCCTGCCATGAGGTTTACTTGCTCGAATGCACCGCCATTTGTTTCTACGCGGGCAAAACAACCCATCTCGATGATTGCAGGTGCAATTCTTTCCAGTTGCTCGGCAAAAGGCTGGAATTTGCCCGATGACTGGTACATGTCACGGTAGACCAGACTGAATTTAATCTCTCTTTCCATGATTATCTCTTTTTTATGGTACGGCAGAAACTATGTCGCCGCCGCTGTTATTTGTTTATGTTTTTTTTCTTTACGTGCAAAGTTAATTGCTTTATTCAAATAAACTAATTTTTGCACTGTTTTTTATGGTTGATTCTTTTTTTATGTCCTATCTTGTTTTCTTCATGTTTCGTTTTTCCTCTCATCTCGATTTTAAATTTTCTTACCTGTTGTTGTTTTATCTTGTCAACCTTCTTCTTTTGCGTATGTTTTTTAATGTGGCTTTGGTTGTTCAAAAAGTACGTCTTGGATTGTATGTTGTGGTGAAAAGTTGTAATTTTAACATTTTATTCGAAATGACTATGTTAAATTTCGCCACATATTTTGTATTTTTACCACATATATTGACATTTCACCAATACAAACAGGTGTGTGGCGCTAAAATATTGCCGTTTATTAAGGAAATGCGACCTTTGCGTCAGAGAATGGATGAAGAGTCTGTTCCTGTACCATTTCAAACACCAAATTTATTTATTTAAAACACTATTGTATGAAACATTTTCTTGATTATATTGAAGAAGCCATAAAAAACAATTGGAATAAACCTGCAATATCCAATTATGGCGCCAATACCCTGACGTTTGCCGATGTTGCTGCAAAAGTTGAAAAAGTACATTTGCTGCTCGAAGAATGTGGTGTCGTGAAAGGTGATCACGTTGCTATCGCTGCGCGCAACTCCGCCGAGTGGTGCGTTGCTTTCATTGGAATCACAAGTTATGGGGCTGTAGCCGTTCCTCTCTTGGCCGATTTCTTGCCCGAGAGTATCGTGAATCTTACGAAATTGTCCGATAGCCGCATGTTGTTTGTAGATAAAAACATCCATGCTGCTCTTAAACGCGAGAACCTGCTTGATAGTTTTGCAGGGGATACAGACACCATCAGCATTGTTGATGTGGTGACATATAATACGGTTGACGGATACGAGGGTGGCAAGAAAATTTCAGCCAATGACATCAATGCTGCTTTTGAGAAAAAATTCCCTGGCGGAATAAAGATGAACGATGTCGACTATTCGGGTCATGACCTTGATAAGTTGTCGGTAATCAGTTACACTTCGGGAACCAGCAGTTCACCAAAGGGAGTCATGTTACCGGCACGCTCATTGTCGGGTAATGTCATGATTGCCCATAAACTGGTGCCTATTGCAAGCAAGGAACCCGGTGCAACGCTTTCGATATTGCCTCTGGCGCACATTTTCGGTCTTGCATTTGACTTCCTGTTCCTTTTCTCTTGCGGTTGTCACATAAATATCTTTACCGAAAAACCCGTTCCGGCACGTCTTCTTAAAGCGTTGGCCGACGTCAAACCACTCATATTCCTCACAGTACCTTTGCTCATTGAGAAGATTTTCCGTTCAAAGGTAATACCGGTGCTCAACAAACCGGCAATGAAGTTTCTTACGGCCATTCCCGGTGTGAATCAGCTCATTTACCGTAAAATCAGGAATACAATCCTTTCTACATTTGGCGGTAATTTGTACAAGGCCGGTTTCTTTATCGGCGGTGCTGCCATAAGCAAGGATGTCGATAAGGTAATGAAGAAGGTCGGTATCCCATACGCCGTAGGTTATGGTATGACAGAGTGTGGTCCGCTTATCAGTTATGTGGCTTCGTCTCATCCTTATATCGATGACAGAGGCGGTGTCGCGTCTCCTAACATAGAACTCCGTATCGATTCGGACAGGCCCAACAAGGTGCCGGGCGAGATTCAGGTCCGCGGTGATGTGGTTACTACCGGTTACTACAATAACGCTGAAGCAACAAAGGCCTCATTTACAAGCGATGGTTGGTTCAAAACCGGTGACATGGGTATCCAGGACCGTTACGGAACAGTCTTTATCAAGGGGCGTTGCAAGAACATGATTCTTACTGCCAGCGGTCAGAATGTCTATCCTGAGGAGATTGAAGAACTCATAAACCAGATACCTTATATAACAGAGTCGCTGATTGTCGGCCGTAATCATGCCCTTATTGCCCTTGTTGTTCCCGACCTTGACGCAATGAAGGCTGCCGGAATTACCGGCGATGCAGTACAGGCATATATCGACGAAAATGTATTGGCGCTGAACGCCAAGTTGCCAGCCTATAGCCTGATTGGCCGTTGCGAACTACGGAAAGAACCGTTTGAGAAAACCCCAAAACTGAGTATAAAGAGATTTATGTATAACTGATAAATTCCTAACAATATATAGTAATAATATCTTTAAGTCATGAAACACTATTTGTCGTACATTGATGAATCGATCAAAGCCAATTGGAATCGTCCTGCTTTGAGCAATTATGGAGCGAACACATTGACTTATGGTGTTGTTGCATCTGAGATTGAGAAGATGCATATTCTTTTTGAGAAGTGTGGTATAAAGAAAGGTGAGAAGATTGCCCTGTGCGCCAGAAACTGTGCAGAGTGGTGTGTTGCCTATTTATCAGTAGTTACTTATGACGCGGTATGCGTGCCTCTGCTTGCCGATTTCCTTCCGCAGAATATCGCCGACCTTACACGTTTGTCCGATAGTCGCCTTCTGCTGCTTGACAAGAACATTCTTGCCGGACTCAAACGTGACAATATCATTCCGCAATTCAATGATATTGATGATTTTTGCGGTCTTGTAGATGTCGCAGGACTTGAAATACATGAGAATTGCGGCGGCAGGCTCGACGGGATGAGCGAGAATGTAGAGAACTCGTTTGCAGCACGTTTCCCTAACGGTGTTACTCCCAAGCATGTGAACTACAAGCGTGAGAATCTTGATGTACTGTCTGTAATAAGTTATACATCGGGTACAAGCAGTTCGCCTAAAGGCGTCATGCTTACAGCGCGTTCCATTTCGTCGAACGTGCAGTTTGCACTCACTCATATTCCGGCCAGCAATGATGACAAGATTCTCTCTATACTGCCTCTGGCACATATATTCGGACAGATTTTTGACTTTGTATATCCGTTTGCGGCTGGTTGCCATATAAATATCTTTACCGAGAAACCAATACCGGCACGTCTGCTGAAGGCTTTGGCCGATGTCAAACCATACATGTTCCTGACAGTGCCCCTGCTGATTGAGAAGATTTTCCGTGGTAAGGTAATGCCTACTTTGCAGGCTAAAAAAATGCGTGCAATGCTTGCTGTACCAGGTTTGCGCTCTGTTATATACAATAAGGTGCGCAAAACACTCATCAATACATTTGGTGGCAACATCACCAAGGGAGGTATTATACTTGGTGGTGCAGCCCTCAACAAGGATGTGGAGGCTGTTATGAAGAGGGTCAAATTCCCATATACGGTAGGTTATGGCATGACAGAATGCGGTCCGTTGCTCAGTTACACGAGATGGGAGGATTTTGTGGCACGTTCCTGCGGTGCAGTGGCACACCCGGGTGTTGATATACGCATAGACTCCGAAGACCCGGCGAACGTCCCCGGTGAAATACAGGCAAAGGGCGATTCTGTGATGGTAGGCTACTACAAGAACGAAGCTGCTACGAAGGCTACATTCACTGAAGACGGGTGGCTGAAGACCGGTGACATGGGTCTCATGGATAAAAACGAGAATATCTTCATAAAGGGACGTTGCAAGAATATGATTCTTACTGCCAACGGGCAGAATGTATATCCCGAAGAGATTGAAGATATTATAAATCAGTTGCCACTTGTTGCAGAGTCTCTTGTGGTAGGGCGTAAACATGGTCTTGTTGCGCTTATTGTTCCCGACGCCGATGCTGTGGCAACCGAAGGTGTGGCTGGAGGCGAACTTCAGGCAAGAATTGAAGCCGATGTTTTTGAACTGAACAGCAAACTGCCTGTGTATAGCAAGCTCACCGTGTGCGAACTTATGAAAGAACCTTTTGAAAAAACTCCGAAATTGAGTATCAAACGGTTTATGTACAAGTGATTACTATATATATTGATAGAAGATTGATTGTGAGACTCTTCCGCTGTGAAGCGGGGGAGTCTTTTGTTTTTATGTTTATTCACCCTTTTGTGTGAAAAAGTGTTAAAAAGGCGTGTTTTTTGTACTTGGAAGTAATAAAATAGTGCTTTATTTTAGTTAATCACTATGAAAAATAATATATCTTTGGGAAAAATAAAAGACATTTGCAGCAGATAATGCAGAGTGCAGCATATGATATTGTGCATTCTGCGATGTTTTTCACAAACATATAAAGGTTTTATGAAACACTTCGTTAGAGTTTTTAATGAATCGGTAAAAACAAACTGGAATTCTCCGGCAGTCACCAATTTCGGCGGTGTAACATACACATATGCGCAGATGGCGGAATCTATTGCCAAGTACCATATTCTCTTCAAGGAGGCCGGTATTGAAAAAGGCGAGAAGATTGCCCTTTATGCACGCAACTCGGCCGAGTGGGTCAATGCTTATTTCGCCACCCTCACCTACGGCGCAGTGACTGTACCATTCCTTCCCGATTTCATTCCTTCTGCCGTGGCCGAATTGGCTTCATTCTCAGAGTGCAAGATTCTGTTGGCCGATGATATCGCTATAAAGGGAATCATGGAAAACAAGGAAAATGTTGCATTGCTTGAGAAAACCGCCGGTTTTTCTGGATTTGTAAACATTAAGGATATCAGCGTTGAATATGCCACACTCAAGGCTTTGAGTGAAGCGCACGATGCTATGGATAAACTTTTTGCCGAACAGTATCCGTCAGGCCTTAAGGTTGAGGATATCGACTACTATCCTGTAGAGCGTGACATGGAAGAGGTTGTAGAGATAAGTTTTACATCCGGTACCACCAGTGCCACATCAAAGGGTGTAGTGCTTCCGGCTCGTTCACTCTCGGTGAATCTTGAATTCGCTCAACGCGAGATTCCTGTAGCAAAAGGCGGGCATATATTCGCAATACTGCCTATGGCCCACATGTTCGGTCAGACATTCGATGTGCTTTTCCCGCTTTCAAGCGCTTGCCATGTGTTTGTAATGCCCGGCAAGCCCACACCGGCACGTCTCATCGGCGGTCTTGGTGCTGTAAAGCCTTTCATGTTCCTTACCGTACCTTTGGTTATTGAGAAAATATTCAAGTCAAAGGTGTTCCCTGCGACACGCAAGTTCCCTGCTAAATTCCTTCTAAAGGTACCCGGGCTTGACAAAATTGTACTGAACAAAATCCGCAAGTCATTGCTTACTGCATTCGGTAACGGTTTCACTACCGGTCTCATTATAGGTGGCGCAGCACTCAACCGTGAGGTCGAAGACCTGCTCAAGCGCATGAAGTTCCCATATGTTGTGGGTTACGGAATGACCGAATGTGGTCCGCTCATCTCATACCGCGACAAGAGCGAATATGTGAAGTATTCATGCGGTACAAAGGCTCATCCTATTGAACTGCGAATCGATTCAGCCAACCCGCGTCGCGTACTCGGTGAAATCCAGGTCAAAGGTGACGCTGTAATGCTCGGTTACTATAATAACGAGGAGGCAACAAAGGCTGCTTTCACATCCGATGGCTGGCTCAGGACTGGTGATATGGGTCTTCTTGACGCAAAGGAGAACCTCTTTATCAAGGGTCGTTGCAAGAATATGATTCTCACCGGTAGCGGTCAGAACATCTACCCCGAAGAGATTGAGGACAAAATCAACAACCTTCCTTATGTTGTAGAGTCGCTCGTCGTTGGTCGCAAGAATGCCATTGTTGCATTGGTAGTCGCCGATTATGAAGCCGGTAAGAAGGATGGCATGAGCGAGGAACAACTTGAGAAACTCATTGATGAGAATGTCCTTGCCCTCAATTCCGAACTCGCAGCGTACAGCAAAATCGGTTATACCGAAATCCGTCGCGAACAGTTTGAGAAAACTCCCAAACAGAGTATCAGACGTTTCATGTACAAGTAAAATCAACACAACATCTTATTAGAGTATGGGGATGACTTCAAAAAGTCATCCCCATGTTTTTATATCCTTCTTTTATAGTCACAATTTAGGTTCAGTAGAAATTTACTGTGGGTAAGCATATAAATTTGAAATTCTGAAAAGGAAGAATTTCTTATCAACCACACCTCTCAGGTTCGCTCTGAAAAGTTTGATTTTAGCATTAAAACACTCCGCCATCGCATTTGAGGAACGGTTGTTGCTGTGTTTTAGATAGTGCCGGAGGTTTTAGGAAATTACCTTTGCAAGAGACCGCGTACGTGTCATCCTGAACGTAGTGAAGGATCTCAAACTATAGTAGGTAAAG
>JAFQUE010000042.1 GCA_017408685.1 Bacteroidaceae bacterium
AATTGTATGTCAAATTATTGACGGTTCGTTTTTCGTTCCTTACTTACTTATTGACCTTTGATATATATCAAAGGACGCGTTGTACTGCTTGTCTGTATGGAATGTTGTCAAGGATCATCGTGCTTAACGACGCGCAACGCTCGTTGTTTGCCGAAAGCGATGACAAAGGTAAGGCAAAAATTCGGACTGCAAAAACTTTTGAGCAACTTTTTTGCAAAAAAATTAAACTTTTTCAAGCCGTTATTGAAAATCAACGTTTTACAAAAAAGTAATTTTTAAAGAAAAACGCCAAGGACATCGGCACCCCAGCAGTTGATAACCCAAACTGATTCTTTGCGGGCGCACTGTACCGACCAAGAAAAAGCCTCCGAAGCGCAATATCCACTATCACTTTGAGAGAATTTCCTCGAGTTTATGCGCGTCGAGATTGAGCATGAACTTGCCGTCCTTCGCCACAGATATAGCCCCTGTTTCCTCGGAAACAATAACCGCAAGCGCGTCGGTCTTTTCAGCCACGCCCATTGCGGCACGATGACGCAATCCGAGTTTCTTGGGGATATTGAGATTGTGCGAGACAGGAAGAATACACTGTGCGGCAACAATGCGGTTTCCGCGGATTACGATGGCACCGTCGTGCAAAGGCGCATTCTTAAAGAATATTGCTTCAATAAGGCGCTGCCCCACATTGGCATTTATTGCCTCACCTGTAGAAGCTATTTCGTTAAGGGAATCCTCCTTTTCAATTACAATAAGCGCGCCAATCTTTTGCTGCGACATGCTCACACATGCCATGACAATGGGCATAATCATCTCCTTATTCTTGTCATCTTCGTTTTTGCGGGCAAAGTATGATGTCAGGAAAAGGATTCTTCTGTTGGAGCCTATGCGTTTGAAGAAATTACGCACCTCGTCATGAAAAATCACTATAAGCGCTATTGTACCCACGCTCATCAGCTGGTCCATGATAGAACCCATGAGGCGCATTTGCAACAGCCTTGATACAAGAATCCACGTAAAGAAGAAGAGAAGAATTCCAATGAACACATTAAGCGAACCCGACTCCTTCATCAGGCGGTAAAAATAGTAGAGCATTGCCGCCACAAGCAGAATGTCTATGATATCTATAATCGAAAAACCGAAAAACATATTCCCTTATATATTATTATACATTTACAGCGAAATACCACCACTCCCCCTCATGGCAAGGAAAAGTCTCACACTATCGACAGCCTCCTTGACATCGTGCACCCTGAGGATATTCGCACCCCCCATAAGAGCCGCCATTCCCAACGCCACGGTACCGGGGAGCGCTTCGGCGGGCGTAATACCCAACACCCTTGTTATCATCGACTTGCGGGAAACGCCAACAAGCAAAGGAGCGTCGAACAATTCAAATTCGGCAAGCCGGTCGAGCATGGCGTAATTCTGCTCTACTGTTTTTCCGAAGCCGAATCCGGGGTCTATGATTACATCCTTTACCCCGTTCTGCCTCAACAACCACATTTTCGAAGCGAGCTGTTTGAGCACAGCCGGCAGAAAATCATCGGCAGCCAGGTCCCGGCACGCCGAGGAGTGAGTGAGCACATAAGGGACATTCAGTTCTGTTACGGCATCAAGCATATCCTTATCCCAATCGAAGGCCGAGACATCATTGATTATTGCAACATTATGTTCCTGCACGCATTCCCGCGCCACTGCCCCACGGAATGTATCGACAGAGACCACCGCTCCGGGCAATTCCTTATCGAGTAGCGACAATGCCTCATGCAACCTCGCGAGTTCCACCTCCTGCGGTACAGGTTCACTGCCCGGGCGCGTAGAACAGGCGCCCACATCAAGGATTGCTGCGCCGCATGCCAGCATATCCTTGGCACGCTCCACAAAACTCATACCACGCACACGTGACCCTTCATAAAAAGAGTCATCGTTAACATTAAGTATTCCCATCACCAACGGTTTCTCGAGCGACAGGAGTCTACCTTGAACATTCAGCGTACAATCCATATATCTCTTCAATCGACCTGCATGCCGTACACGCATAGCACAAATGTACAAAGAAAATAAATACACACAGCAAAAGCGGATAGATTTTTCGGTTTTCGGACGCCCCACAGAGTCACTTTCACACAAATTAAGGAATACGAAGTCATTATGCAAAGAAAAAAACTTCAAAATCAGCGTTTTTGTACTATCTTTGTAACATATTACGATGACAAATAAATGGAAAGTATACGATTTAAAGTAGCCGGACACATTTTTGAGATAGTACAGGGCGGCATGGACATCACAGGTTTACTGCCCAACCTGAAACCGTTCACAACCGATGACAATGCAGACGCATTGTTCACCATGAGGATTGACAACAGCATAAATCCCTCATGGCGTGGCACACGCATAGGTTTTTTCCCATGTCCTTCGGCCAGTTTTGAAGTCTACCGCATGGACAACGGTGCATACCAGATTCTCATACTCATGGACGGCAAGATTCCATGCACTTTCATAGAAAGCGACAGTGAATACAGGAATTTCACTGTTGCCTCACGCGGTTCCGAGGCAAACATCATTTTCGGGCTCAACAACGCACTGATGGTAATCTTTACAATGTGCTCTGCCGCACACAGCACACTGCTCATGCACTCATCGGTTGTGGAGAACGAGGGAAAAGGTTACATGTTCCTGGGCGTGAGCGGACAGGGCAAGAGCACACACAGCGACCTGTGGGTGAAGCACATCCCCGGCAGCACACTCATAAACGACGACAACCCCGTGGTGAGGATTGCCGATGACGGCACCCCCATTGTCTACGGTTCGCCCTGGAGCGGCAAGCGCCCGATATACAAGAACGTACACTACCCCATTGGCGGTTTCGCGTCAATTGAACAGAAGAAAGAGAACAGGATACACAAGGAGAGCATACCGGTAGCATTCGGCATAATGCTCAACTCATGCTCCACACTAAAGTTCGACAAGCAGATACACCTTGCCGTTTGCCAGACAGTAAGCAAGATACTCGAACAGATACCCGTCCACACCTTATCATGCCGCCCCGACAAGGAGGCGGCAGAAGTCTCAAGCAACGTACTTAAAGTATGAAAGAAGAACCGGCAGGCATAACCAGGCAGGTTGACAACCACACTTTTATGCAGGAGATACGCCGGATGTTCAACCAACAGAACAGGAAGAGCGTGACTTTTGTTATAAAAGGAGTGAGCATGAACCCATTCCTCGAGAGCGGTAGAGACAAGGTTGTACTTGCCCCGCCAAGAAAACCGCAGATAGGCGATGTGGTACTCGCCGAAGTAATGAAAGAGAGGTATGCCTTGCACAGGGTAATAAAAATAGAGAACGGCACATACACCATGCGCGGCGACGGCAACCCCCTTTGGATGAAAGAGACTTTCACGGAAAAGGACATTGTGGGTATAGCCGAGGCCTTTATAAGAAAAGGGAAAACGGTACCCACAGACAGCCGCAAATGGCGTTGCTACTCGGCATTCTGGAAAGCCATGACACCATTACGCAGAATATTATTGGCAATATACCGTAGAATTTAGAAGAATTTATTGATATGAAAGTAAAGAAAGGATTTGAAATGCAGAACGTGTGCGGTGAGCACATCCTTGTTCCTGCCGGTGTCGAGAACGTAGACTTCAGTCGTATCATCAGCCTAAACCCCACAGCAGCATTCCTGTGGGAGCATGCAAGCAAGCTTGAGACATTCACAGTAGACAACATGGTTGAAGCACTCCTTGAGGAGTACGATGTAGAAGAAGGGATTGCCCGCGAGGATTGCAGACTTATTGCAGAACGCTGGAGCGAAATGGGACTTATTGAGGAGTAAAAAAGAGTATTGCCTTTTATCCCAAGAGGATGACGTCATCCTCTTGTAGTCTGGAGGTAAATAAACAGCGAAGAGTGGGTGACCCAAAAGTAAAATGGGTCACCCACGTCTGTAGGGGGGTTGGATAAAAAGAGCTATTTTTAGG
>JAFQUE010000043.1 GCA_017408685.1 Bacteroidaceae bacterium
AAAAGGACATGAAAGCAAGAGTTGAAGAAAAATACAAGTAAACAATCAAGGTTGATGACTGCCGTTGAATATTAGACGAGCAAATGCGAGTAAGAACCTCTAAACAGCATTCCCTGACAATCATACAAACCTATTTTGATTTTTGGGGAATAAGTCCCCAGACTTTGCAGGTGAACCTATATAACTGCAATTGTGCAATTGTGTTGCCTTAAATTTCGCTGTTTAGAAAAAATGGATTAACTTTACAAAATCTTATGCATATTTAGGTACGCGCGTGCCCGTGTATCCGTATGTATTAGTAATATTCAATTGCATTTATAAATATTAATTTAACCATAATGTTATGAAAAAACACTTTGTATTGGCCGCTCTGGTTGCAATGTCGTTTGTGGCAGTGCAGGCACAGAATCTTAAAGGCTTTGCGTACGGCGATGTTGAGACACCGCGCGGGTACAATTATGTGAAAGGGCAGGAACCCGGTCTTGCCGAGTGGGAGTCCCCCCAGGAACTTGCTCTTAATAAAGAGCAACCCAAGGCTTGGTTCTTTACATTTGACAGTGAAGACAATGCGCGTAAGGTATTACCGGAAAACAGTGAGTATTACATGTCGCTTGACGGTACATGGCGCTTTAATTGGGTGGGTAATCCTTGGGAGCGTCCGGTCGATTTCTTCAAGCCCGGTTTTGATGTTTCAAAGTGGGACGAGGTCCAGGTCCCGATGAACTGGAACGTTTATGGACTGCAACCCGACGGTTCACAGAAATACGGAACTCCTGTTTATACCAACCAGAAGGTAATCTTCCATCATCAGGTTGCTGTAGGTGACTGGAAAGGTGGCGTAATGCGCGAACCTGCGAAGGAGTGGGCAACATACAAGAACCGCAACGAAGTCGGTTCTTATCGCCGCACCTTCACTGTACCCGAAAATTGGGACGGTCGTCAGATATACATCAACTTCGATGGTGTAGACTCTTTCTTCTACCTTTGGATAAACGGCCGGTATGTGGGCTTCTCAAAAAACTCACGTAACCTTGCTGCGTTTAATATTACAAAATACCTCGTTGAAGGTGAGAACGTTGTTGCAGTTGAGGTATACCGTAACAGCGACGGCTCTTTCCTCGAGGCACAGGATATGTTCCGTCTCCCGGGTATCTTCCGCACAGTGTCATTGACATCTACCAACCCTGTCGAGTTGCGTGATATCCGCGTGCGTACCGACCTTGACGCTCAATACAAGGACGCTGTCGCAAATATTGAGGTTGACGTGCGTAACCTCACTGCAAAGAAGATAAAGAAGTATCAGGTAAAGGCACAACTCTACAAGAACACTCTCTACAGCGATGAGAATGAGATTGTCGAGGGTGCGACAATGACAATGCCTCTTGAGCAGTTGCTCGCCGGTGATACAAAGACCTTGAAACTTGACATTCCGGTTGCCGACCCTGCAAAGTGGAGTGCCGAGGAACCTAACCGCTATACTTTGGTTGTTTCATTGCTTGACAAGAAGGGCAGGGTGCTTGAGACTGCTTCGACATACATGGGATTCCGTGAGGTTGAAATCCGCGACACAAAGGCCGAGGACGATGAGTTCGGCTTGGCAGGGCGCTACTACTACCTGAACGGCAAACCCATCAAGATGAAGGGTGTCAACCGTCACGAGAACAATATCCACACAGGACACTATCTTACACGCGAGCAGATGGAGAAGGAGGTATTCCTCATGCTCCAGGGAAATATCAACCACGTGCGTAACTCACACTATCCCGACGCACCATACTGGTACTATCTCTGCGACAAGTACGGTATCTATCTTGAGGATGAGGCCAACATCGAGAGCCATGAGTATTACTATGACAAGGAGTCTCTTTCTCATGTTCCCGAGTTCCTTGACGCCCACATTGCACGCGTAATGGAGATGGCTCATGCAACAATCAACAGCCCTTCAGTCTGCATCTGGTCACTCGGTAACGAGGCTGGCCCGGGCGAGAACTTCGTTAAGGCTTATGATGTGCTCAAGGCTTTCGACGCTTCACGCCCCGTACAGTATGAGCGAAACAACAGCATTGTGGATATGGGTTCTAACCAGTATCCTTCAATCGCGGCAACACGTAATGACGTCAAGGGACAGAACCCTTATGTGAAGTATCCTTTCCACATCTCGGAATATGCCCACTCTATGGGTAACGCCGGCGGTGGTCTTGCCGATTACTGGGAGGCTATCGAGAGCACCAACTTCTACATCGGCGGTGCTATATGGGACTGGGCCGACCAGGCATTCCTGCACTACGATTCAATAGGTCAGTCAAAGTATTATGCTTATGGTGGCGACTTCGGTGACCGTCCTACAGACTTTACATTCTGCATGAACGGCGTGATGTTCCCCGACCACACTCCAAAGCCCGAATACTATGAGGTTAAAAAAGTCTATCAGAATGTAGGTGTGAAGTTACTCGATAACGGCGAGGTTGAAATCTTCAACAAGCGTTACTTCAACTGCCTGTGCGACCTTGATATCAGGTTCTCTCTTTGGGAGGATGGCAAGCGCATTGATTCTTATTTCATGCCCGGCATGAAGATTGCTCCACGCACTGCAAAGAACGTGAAACTGAAGTTCAACAAAGCAAATTTCGCTGACAACAAGGAGTACTTTGTGAAGGTTGAGTTCCTTTTGAAGAAGGATATGCCATGGGCAAAGAAGGGTTATGTTCAGATGGATGAGCAGTTGCCTTTGAAGGGCGCCGTGAAGAGCGCATTCATTGCCGATGTCGCCAATAACGGTACCAAGGTCGATATGAAGAACGACAAGGTTGCTGCACAGACAATCGTTACAGGTGCTGACAACTCATTCAGAATTGTATTCGACAACAACAAGGGTTTGTTCTACAGCGTAGATTACAACGGTACAACAATCCTCGAAGGTGGCAAGTCTATGAAGTTGAGTGCCTTCCGTGCGCCGGTGGACAACGACACATGGTTCTTCAACCGTTGGTTCGCTATTGGTCTGCACAACCTTCAGAACAGCGTTCTCTCGTTCACAAGCAAGAAGAACAAGGACGGTTCTGTTGTGCTCCAGTACATTGTACGCACGCAGGCAAAGCACCAGGCAACATGCAACCGCTTGCCTAACAGCAGTTTTGAGATTGTTGAGTCGGAGCATGAGATGGCACCTGCTGCGTTCCACTTCATCTCTAACAGAATATGGACTGTATATCCCGACGGTTCGGTTGAACTCAACAGCGTTGTTGTAGGTTCTGAGGCTAGCCAGATTGTCGCCCGTCTGGGCTTCGAGATTCAGTTGCCTTCTGAACTCAGCAACTATACATATTATGGTCGTGGTCCATGGAACAACTACAACGACCGTTGCGACGGTGCATACGTACAGCAGTTCAGCAGCACTGTTGCCGACCAGTTCGTTCCGTTCCCCAAGCCACAGGATATGGCAAACCGCGAGGATGTACGTTGGGCAGCACTTACAAATGAGACTGGTAATGGTGTGATGTTCGTGGCTACTGAGGGAATGTCTACAAGCGCACTTCCTTGGAATGCTGTTGAGATGACCGAGGCCGGTCACCCGCACCAGTTGCCTGCTTCTTCAGGTACATGGTTCAATATCGATACCAAGGTGACAGGTCTTGGCGGCGCAAGTTGCGGTCAGGGTTATGCTCTTGATCACCAGCTTGTAAAGGGCGGCGAGAATATCATGGGCTTTATCATGCGCCCTGTAAAGGCCGGTGACGACTTTGTTGCAAAAGCCGATGTCAAGGCTTCAGGTGCTACCCCCGTACTTGTTTCACGTGACCTCCGCGGTATTGTGAAGATGAGTTGCAACAAACCCGGTTCCGAGATATATTATAAGGTTAACAACAAGGGCAAGGCTATCAAGTATACCGAGCCTGTTGACCTCAATGCCGGCGGCAGCATAACTGTTTGGGAGAAATCTGCTCCGGACCTTAAGGCTACATACGCTTACGACAAGATAACATCAGTACCGGTACTTGTAAAGGCCTCTTCAAGTTCAGAACCGGGTAGCGGTCCTGACAAAATGCTTGACGGTGACCCCTCTACAATATGGCACTCGATGTACTCTGTTACAGTTGCCAACTATCCTCATTGGATTGAGTTCGACGCAAATGATGAGGTCTCAATCAAGGGTTTCAAGTACATGCCTCGCCAGAGCGGAGACAACGGTAATGTGAAGGGTTACAAACTCGAAATAAGCGTTGACGGCGAGAACTGGGCACAGGTTGCCGAGGGTGAGTTCCCGTACAATGCCGAGAAACAGACTGTGCTGTTCAAGAAGGTTGTAAAGGCACGATATATACGCTTTACCGCTACAAGTTCACAGAACGGTCAGGATTTTGCTTCAGGTGCCGAGTTTGAGATAATTAAAGAATAATATTTAAAGAAGATGACTAAAAAGATGTAGTTTAAGGCAAACTTAAAATGCACTTTTTAGTCATCTTATAAAAAGAGGACAACTATTAGTCGCCCTCTTATACATTCCTCGTCTATTATGAAGAAAGGATTGATTGCTGCAGCAATTGTACTGTTGTTGGCACTGCTTGCATGTTTCTTTATTTTAAGGTCCGGTAAACCGGGCGCTTATCTGGCTGTCATTCCTGACAATCCGGTTGCATTGCTCAAGTTCAATGCAGGCAATATTCTTGAAGAATCCGAGATCCTAAGGAATCCAGTCTTGAAACCATTGCTTGCAACTTCGTCCGAAGGAACGTCCGGCGCTGCCGATGATTTGCTGAAGAAGATTATTGAGAATCCCGAGGAGTCTGGACTTGATTTGAAGGAACCTGTTGTTTTGGCTCTTCTTGATACCGATACGCTGAAAGCACTCATTACGGTTGCGGTAACGGACAAGGAGAAACTGGAAAACGCAGTCATGTACTTCTCCGGTGGCAGTCTGGATATTGTCGACAATGGTGAGGTCTGCTTTATTGAAACCGGTGAGAATGGAATATCCGTTGCCTACGACAATGAGAAACTGCTCTTTGCAATTTCCGACACCAATGCCGACGTTTTGGAGTATTTCGGTTACGACGGCAAGAAGGCTGTCGATAATGAAAATCTTATCCCTTTTTTCTGTTCCGGGGATGATGTGGCATTGTATATTTGCGGTTCGCGTGTGCATGAGTTCCTTGTCAATGCCGATTATTTCAGATACAATACCCGCCACCTTGACGATATTGAGGTGCTGAAGAATGCAAATGCCATAGTTTCACTCAATTTTGAGAACGGATTTGCTGAACTTGCGCTGGACCTTGATGTACCGCAGGATTTTGTGGATATGTATGCGAAATATATACGCCCCTCTTCAAAGGAACATTTGGAGTATGTACCTGCTGACGCTTTCCTGGCTGTTGATATGGGACTTGACTTCGCATTGACAGATGAATCGTCTGAAGACGAATCCGCCGAAAATGGAACCTCTTTCTCAAGGTTCGATATATCACTGCTGAAAAATATATGCGGCGATGTGACCTTTGCAATGTTGCAACCTCAGCAGTACGGTCGCAATAAAGTGCCGCAGATGATGGCTGTCATTGATTGTACGGGTCCTGAGGCATTCAATTCTGTTGTGAACCTTGCCGGTATGTTCATGACAGTAGAGAGTGTTGAAGAAGATGTCTATGACCTCAATATAATAAAGCGTGGCTATGACTATTATATGGCATACAAGGAACAGAGGCTTTTCGTGCTGCCTGAGAATATTTATAGGGCGTTGAATGAGACCGGCATGCTCAAACCGTTTGAAGACAATCTGCTTGGCAATAAAAATGTGTCCGCAATGGGGAATGGTGCTTATGTCGGTGTCGATGAGTTCTACAAGGCTTTTGCGCATGACCGCGGTATCAAGCAATACGGACCGGTTCTTTCTGCATTGGAGTATGTCAGGTTTGAAATGGAGTCACCGGCGAGGCTTACACTTCGTGTTGCTGCAAAGGATAAAGAAACCAATTTCCTGAAGCAGGCCGTCGACAAGGCCATAGAGTTATATCTGACCATTTCGTTGAAGTAATTGGCAAGGATGATAGACAGTATAGTTTTTGACAATGTCACCATGAAGGCGTTTGCCGATGTTCCTCGTCAAGGAGCGCCTTCAATGCTATGGAATACAAAGAGTGTATTCCGTAAAGGTCTGTCATATCTCATCGAGTCCGAGTCGGGCAGTGGAAAGAGTTCTTTCTGCTCCTATGTGTGCGGCTTGCGGAATGATTACACAGGCAAGATATCTTTCCTCTCCAATGGTACGGCTGTACCTGTGGATTCTGCTGCAGCCTCAGTGCCTCTCAGACAACGTGCAATTGCTACAATGTTTCAGGAACTCAGACTTTTCCCGGAGTTGTCATCATTGGACAATGTCATGCTCAAGAACCGGATAACCGGTTATATGTCTCAGAAGGAGATATGCGATATGCTGTCGCGTCTTGGTCTTGGGGAGTATATCCATACTCTTTGCGGCCGAATGTCATTAGGTCAACAGCAGCGTGTGGCTTTCGTGAGAACTTTGTGCCAACCGGCCGATTTTATACTGCTTGATGAACCAGTGAGCCATCTTGACGATACCAATGCCGGAATTATGGCACAAATGTTGCGAGAAAGAGTGGAAAAGGATAACGTTGGGGTAATAGTGACATCGATAGGTTACAGGTTGCCATATGAGTATGATTGTGTTGTACGTCTGTAAATTGAAACCGATATATGAATTTGTTGTTTAAACTGTTGCGCCAGAATGTAAGCCTTGTTCAGATTGTCGGTTTTTTCCTTGTCAATCTGTTAGGTGGGTTCATAGTGCTTTCGGGATTACAAGGTTACAGGGATTTCAGTTCATTTGCTGCAAGCGACGACAATATTCTTTCTACAGGAAATGTAGTGATAACAAAACCTGTTACAACGGCCCAGACACTTGGCAGCATGCTCGGGTTGAACACCAGATTCAGCAAGCGCGAGATAAAGGAATTGGCCGATTATCCCTCAGTGACGGCAGTAGGTGAATTTGTGGCTGCCCGGTTCGAAATCAGGGCAGTGCTCACGCTGGGCAATTCAAGAATGTCTACGGACATATTTCTTGAGGCTGTACCTGATGAATTCATAGTAGGGGAGTATGAACCTGTAGGCGACGACCGACGTCAATGGAGTGCCGCTCTTGATGACAAGGTTATCCCCATTATATTGCCCAGGAACTATATAAACCTGTACAACTTTGGGTTTGCCACGTCCAATGGCATGCCCCAGATAAGTGATAATCTTCTGAAGTCATTCCCGTTGCAACTCCATTTCAGCACACCTCGGGGGCGGGTAACTTATGAGGCGCGTATATGTGGTCTTACCAACAGAATCAATACAATCCTTGTGCCATGGGATTTCATGCAGGCCGCGAACAAAAAGTATTCTCCTGAAGAGAAAACCGATGTTTCAAGGCTGATACTCAAGACCAAAGCCGGTGAGTCCAATGATTCGTTGTTGGAATTCTTGAGCGCAAAAGGGTATATAATAGAAGGTGATTCTTCTCATATACGTCTGCAGACAATGGTATACGGCATATTGTTTGTGGTCATTGGCATTGGTATGCTTTTCTCTCTCTCGGCATTCTTCATGCTTGTCATGAGTATTCTGTTGCTCATTGAGAAGAACAAGGAGAAGATTGCAAATCTATATGCAATGGGTTATTCCGCAAGGCAGGCTTCGTGCCCCTATCTGTACATGACTGCAATGGTCGATGTCGCCGTGTGGCTCTGTGCCGCTCTTCTGGCAACTTTTCTCTACCCCCTGTTTTCAGGGATGATATCAGACTTGTCTCCCGGTTTTGTACCGGAATCCTTGTTGGGAATGTGGGGTATTGCTGCAGTAATGGCCTTGTTGTTTGTTATAATGCATGGTATTGTTGTATGCCGGAGAGTAAACGGAATTTGTAGATACAATTAAATAAATATATAACTCAGTTATGAAGCGAAGTATAATAATTACCGGCGGCGCCGGTTTCATCGGAAGTCACGTAGTACGCCTTTTCGTGAACAAGTACCCTGATTACAAGATAATCAATGTGGACAAGTTAACCTATGCCGGGAACCTTGCAAATCTTAAGGACATTGAAGAGTGTCCCAACTACACCTTTGTGAAGGCAGATATATGTGACTTTGATACAACGTACAAACTTATGGCAGACAATAATGTTGACGGCATTATACATCTTGCGGCCGAGAGTCATGTCGACCGTTCGATTAAGGACCCCTTTACATTTGCACGCACCAATGTAATGGGCACTCTCTCGCTTCTTCAGGCTGCAAAACTCTATTGGGAGTCACTGCCCGAAAAGTATGAAGGCAAGCGTTTCTATCATATATCTACCGATGAAGTTTACGGTGCTCTGGAACTGAGTCACCCCCAGGGCGTAGAGCCTCCGTTCACAACAACAGCCTCTTCGGGAGAACACCACCTTGCCTATGGTACTGATTTCTTCTACGAGACAACAAAATATAACCCGCACAGCCCATATTCGGCTTCAAAGGCAAGCAGCGACCACTTTGTGCGCGCATTCCATGATACATACGGCATGCCCACAATTGTCACTAACTGTTCCAATAACTATGGTCCCTACCAGTTCCCCGAAAAACTTATTCCTCTTTTCATAAACAACATACGCCAACGCAAACCGTTGCCTGTCTACGGAAAGGGCGAGAATGTACGCGACTGGCTCTATGTGGTTGATCACGCACGTGCAATTGATGTCATCTTCCACAATGGCAAGGTTGCCGACACATACAACATAGGCGGTTTCAATGAGTGGAAGAATATTGACATCATAAAGGTAATCATAAAGACTGTTGACCGCTTGCTTGGTAACCCCGAAGGCGCGTCGCTTGACCTAATCACATATGTTACCGATCGTGCCGGGCATGATTTGCGCTATGCGATTGACTCGACCAAATTGCAGAAGGAACTCGGTTGGGAACCTAGCCTGCAGTTCGAGGAGGGTATCGAAAAGACTGTACGCTGGTACCTCGACAACCAGGATTGGATGGACAATATCACAAGCGGCGAGTATGAGAAGTACTACGATGATATGTACAGGAACAGATGAAAGTGGAAAGTTGAAAGTGGAAAGTTGAAAGTGGAAAACAGGTAAATCTTTCAGTACTTCAAATAACAAAAAAACGATGTCTGCTGACATCGTTTTTTTGTTATTTGAATATAACTATCGAATATCCTAACCGTGCCGAAATGGTCTGGTTGGCCGAACGAGCGAAGGGGTCTGCCTTTGAATTACGGAAGATGTCGGCAAGTCCGTAGTAATATCTTCCTTCAATGAAGAAATTGCCGGCTTTTGTTTTCCATTCAACACCCAGGCCGCCTGCAATACCATAGTCGAAAGTGTTCTGTACTTTCTTGCCATATACCTCGTTTATTGAAACAGGGCGTTCCTCGGGTTTCCACTCGCCTTTGTATCTCTCGCTATCGCCGACAAAGAAACCGAATTGGGGTCCAAGGTTCACAAAGAACTGGAATCCCTTGTCTTCTCTTCCCCATGACAGATGTGCGAAGAAGGGTATCTCAACATAATTCAAGGTCCGGCTGTAACCGTTTGCATTGCCGTCGTCAAATTCCTCTTCCCAACCTCTCTGTGCGAAGTTGATTTCCAATTGTGCAGCACATATCATGCTGAAGTACTTTTCGCTTGTGTAACGCATGCTGATACCTGCTCCCGCACCTCCCAACATCTTTTGGCGTATTGTCGGGCGCAGGTCAATGTTGCTCATGTTGTAACCGCCTGAGACTCCAATCTCAAGCTTGTTGCGTGGTGCTTCAACCTGTGCCAATGCATTTAAGGCAAGCAACAGCAGTGGTATTATTATCGTTATTCTACGCATTTGTCAAGGTCAATCTTCTCAATGTCATATTCACGGGTGTAATGTATGAAATAGAGTTTCTTGTTCATCATTGCACCGTTCTCTTTTATTCTCTCGAATCTGAATCCGGTTTGTATGGGAGTGTGGTCGAGTGTCTCTATTTTATCAGGCATATCGTTGCCGTACATGCTTATTGCCTTTATGAAGTAATAACCGATGTCATAACCCAACATGCCGTATCGTGGGAACATTTTCTGCAGGTCGCGGTTATACCAACGTATGAAATCATTCTGGAACCTGGCTGATTGGGGCATTGAGAAGTGACTGAAGAATGTTGCATAGAAATATGTGTCCACTTCGTACATCTGTTCGCGTGTCTGTTGGGCGAATATCTGCCACTCGGGGTAGCCGAACAACCTGTAACGGCCCATCAGCGTGGTATCGATGGCATTTGCCATTACAAGTGAAGGCAGAATCCTGTTCAATGTCTCTTTTGACGATGATGTAGGTATTATTATGCTCTGTCTTGTGCTGTCAGCGGCAAGCGACCTCAAGGATGTCATGAACCCGGGTTCCCCCTCTTCGGTCTCTTCTTCGTCGTCAAAGACAATCTCCTCCATGCGTATTGTGGTGTGGGGAATCCCGCTCTTGACCAGGCCGGCAGTGAGGTCTTTTATGAAGTTGCCCTTGTTGCTCTTGACGGTGTCTTCTACAAAAATGACGTTGGCATCGGGGAATGTGTTAACGAAACTCTTTGTCACATCGGGTATTATTGACGATTGCAGTGTGTTTACAAAGAATACCATGGGGTTGTTATACAACTCATCCTGTTTGTTTGAGAACGGGACAACAAGGGGTATCTCCTTCTCGGCCGCGAATCGTCCTAACTGCCTGTTGTGCTCGGGGTAATATGCTCCGATAATCAAGTCCATATTGTCGAGGGCACCGCTACCGATGAGAGCGCCAAGGCTTTTGTCCTTGAATCCTGAATCGAATGTGTTCACTTCAAACGAGTAGTTCTCCCTTTTCAGTTTCTCTACGGCCATGAGCAATCCTTGATAGAACTCGACCATACGCCCTTGCTCCTCGGGTGCAAACCTGTCGAGCAGGAACGGCAGGACAACTGCTATTCTTGTCACACCGTCGTCGCTCCTGGCCGGTCTTGCCGGTATCACATCTGTTGCAATGGGCTCTTCCTTCTTTACCACCGGTTTCTTTGCCTGCGGTGCGACATACTTGGCCGGAATGTTGACTATCATCTTTCTCTTTACCTCTTTACCCTCAAGTTGCGGGTTTACTTTCATGAAATCCTCAACTCGTACATCGTATTTACGGCATATCTTCTCAATGGTCTCACGGCGTTTTACCTTGTGCGTGCCTACAATTTCGGGGGTTTTCTCCTCATCCTCCAATATCTCCAGCCTGAATGACGGGTTCTTCGTTTCCTTTACAGGGGTGAACCGGAATGATGGTTCCTTCTGTGGAATGACAATCTCCTTCCCTACCGGAAAATTGTCTATTGACAGTCCTGGGTTTGCGGCACATATCTCGTCGGGAGTGACGCCGTATCTCTTTCCTAAACTGAAAAGAGTCTCCTTGCTGCGTATTGTGTGGTACAGTTTGCCGTCGCGTTTCACATCCTCGCCTTGGCCGGTACTCCTATTGCCCTTCGGTATTCTTAGTGTCTGTCCTGTTGATAGGGATTTGGCACTTTCAGGGTTATGCTTTATGATGGTTTCCACTGTGGTGTCATACATCTTGGAGATTGAAAACAGCGTCTGTCCGCGTTTCACGGTGTGGTTTACGTAACCGTTCTCCTGTGCTCCGGCTGCTGTCGTAAACAGCAGTATGAATATGAATACAAGTGACTGTATGTGCTTTTTCATGACTATGAATAATAAGAAACTGCTTCTTGCCCTCTTTGCAGGCAGGCGCTTTTGCCATACTTCCGCAAATCTACGCGAAGATACAATTTAATTACGATTAATGGAATACATTGCAGCGAAAAAACATCTTATCCATCTTCGGGTAGAGGAAATCAATACGCAACCGGCTTAAAAATTCTCTCTTTCTTCTCTTTTCTCGGGTAGATTTACTATTTTTGTTTTTTATTGCGCGGCAGGTGTGCGATATACTTTGTTGCCTGTTTCAGCGTTATTGTTATATAGAAAACTATTATATATGAAGAGATATTTTTTTCTTTCAATTCTCATCTCCTTCGTGCTCGGTGCGTCGGCTCAAGTGACAATAGAGGCGCCGGAACCTTATGCCGAGGTAGTCGATTCCAAGGGTGAAGTCACGGAACTCACATCTGGCGGTGAGGGCTTTTCCGGTGAAGCCCCCGTCACGGTAAGGCTTTTTGCCAATGCCGAGGAGGTCGACGGCTATTCGCTCGTGTGCTCATGGGAGTTTAAACGCGAAGGTGAGGAGGAACCTTACCTCGTCCGTTATGACAAGGAAGTCGAACTTGAAATACGTGAAAGCGGTGCAATAACCATACAGCCCCGGATTGTTTATACAAACCTCACAGATAGCGAAATTGTATGGGAATTCGGCAGCGAGGATTACGAACCTTATCGCATTGTACTTTCAGCGTCGGCCCTTGAGGCACCTAATGCCTTCTCTCCTAACGGTGACGGCATTAACGACTATTACAATGTTACAAAGGCGCAATCGATTGTCTCTTTCCATGCAGCCATATATAACCGCTGGGGGCAGCAACTCTATTCTTGGGGTATTGACCAGATGGGATGTGAAGACTGCGGATGGGACGGTACGTACAAGGGCAAGAATGTAAGGGCCGGTGTCTATTATGTGGTAATTAATGCAATGGGTGCCGATGGCATAAAGTATGAGATACGTCGTGACGTGAACCTGTTACGAGGTTATACCGAGGAGACGGCAGCGCCATGATTGTGCCTTTTTAGAGCAGGAGAGTAAGATATGGAAACTTTAGATAAAGTTCAGGAAGAGAGAGGTAAAATTGAGGTGTTCGGTGCCCGAGTACACAATCTCAAGGATATTGATGTGGAGATACCGCACGATTCGCTCACAGTGGTGACCGGTCTCAGCGGCAGCGGAAAGTCTTCTTTGGCATTCGATACAATCTTTGCCGAAGGACAGCGGCGATATCTTGAGACATTCTCTACCTATGCCCGGAATTTTCTTGGCGGGATGGAGCGTCCCGATGTTGACAAGATTACGGGTCTCAGTCCCGTAATTTCGATAGAGCAGAAGACTACCAACAAGAATCCGCGTTCAACCGTCGGCACTACAACCGAAATATACGACTATCTGCGTTTGCTTTTTTCGCGTGCAGCCGAAGCCTATTCCTATCTGTCGGGCGAGAAGATGGTCAAATATACCGAGGAACAGATTCTTGACCTTATTCTCGGTGAATATGACGGCAAGCGCATATATATGCTCGCACCGCTTGTAAAGAACCGTAAAGGTCATTACAAGGAACTCTTTGAGCAGATGATGCGCAAAGGGTACTTGAATGTCCGCATAGACGGCGAGATGTGCGAGATGTCGCGCGGCATGATGCTCGAACGTTACAAGAACCATGACATTGAGGTCGTTGTTGACAAACTGGCTGTGGACTCCAAAGACGCGAAGCGCCTGAAGCAGAGTCTTGCCACCGCTTTGGCGCAGGGTGACGGGCTTGTAATGATAATGGAAATGCCGTCGGGCGATATACGATACTACAGCAAGCGCCTCATGTGTCCCGTTACAGGCCTCTCGTATAAGGAACCCGACCCTCATAACTTTTCGTTCAACTCTCCGCAGGGTTTCTGTCCAAAGTGCAAGGGACTTGGAGCTGTCAGCCTGGTCGATGTGGATAAGGTCGTCCCCGACCGTTCACTCTCGGTATACGACGGCGCTTTGGCTCCGTTGGGCAAATATCGCCGCTCGTCAATATTTCAGCAGATAGAGGCCGTGCTTGCACGTTACGACGCCGACCTGCATACACCGGTGGCGGAACTTGGCGATGAGGCCATAGACGAAATACTATATGGTTCTCCTGTGCCATTGAAACTGAGCAGCTCGTCCGATATGTTCTATGACAGCATAGCGACTTATGACGGTCTTGTAAAATATATCCAACAGCAGAAGGATACAAGTGTTTCTGCAAAGGAACTGCGTTGGGCCGAACAGTTCTCGGCCATGCAGGTGTGTCCCGAGTGCAAGGGCGCGCGTCTGAACAAAGAGGCTCTGCATTACCGTCTGGGCGGGAAGAATATCCATGAACTCGCTTCAATGGATATTGTCAACCTGCATGAATGGCTCCTTGGACTTGACGCGCTCCTTACCGATAAGCAGCGTGCCATAGCGGGTGAGATTGTAAAGGAGATACAGTCACGCCTCGGGTTCCTGCTCGATGTCGGTCTCGGGTATCTCTCGCTCAACCGTTCTTCGGTCTCCCTTTCGGGAGGTGAGGGACAACGTATACGTCTTGCCACCCAGGTGGGGTCGCAACTGGTAAATGTCTTTTATATACTCGATGAACCCAGTATAGGACTTCATCCGCGTGATAACGACAGGCTCATAAATTCACTCAAGAGCCTGCGCGACCTTGGGAACACAGTCATAGTCGTTGAGCACGACCGCGATATAATGCTTGCTGCCGATTATATAATAGATCTTGGTCCCAAGGCCGGCCGCAAGGGTGGTGAAGTGGTCTTTGCCGGAACGCCGGCACAAATGCTCAAAGGAAACACCATGACAGCCCGTTTCCTTAACGGAGATGAGAAAATTGAGGTCCCCAAACAACGCCGCGAGGGGAATGGGGAGTCGATAAGGCTTTTCGGTGCCCGTGGCAATAACCTCAAGAATGTCGATGTGGAGTTCCCGCTCGGTAAACTCATCTGTGTTACAGGAGTCTCCGGCGGCGGTAAATCGTCGCTTGTCAACGATACCTTGCAACCCATTCTCGCGAAACATTTCTATCGCGCAATGGCCGAACCGTTGCCCTATGAACGCATTGAGGGAATTGAGCATATTGACAAGGTTGTGAATGTTGACCAGTCACCGCTCGGGCGTACGCCGCGTTCCAATCCGGCGACATATACCGGAGTATTTTCCGATATCAGAAATCTTTTCGTTGACCTGCCCGAGGCTAAAATACGTGGTTACAAGGCCGGTCGTTTCTCCTTTAATGTCAAGGGCGGGCGTTGCGAAGAGTGCGGCGGAAACGGGTACAAGACTCTTGAGATGAACTTCCTGCCCGACGTGCTTGTGCCCTGCGAAGTGTGTCACGGCAAACGTTATAACCGCGAGACGCTCGAAGTGCGTTACAAAGGAAAATCCATTGCCGATATACTTGACATGACAATAAACATGGCCGTGGAGTTTTTTGAGAATGTACCGGTCATACTAAATAAAATCAAGGTGCTGCAGGATGTAGGTCTCGGATACATAAAACTCGGTCAACCCTCCACAACGCTTTCGGGCGGCGAGAGTCAACGTGTGAAATTGGCCACAGAACTATCAAAACGCGATACAGGAAAGACACTCTATCTGCTCGATGAACCAACTACCGGCCTTCATTTTGAGGATATACGCGTGCTCATGAATGTCATCAACCGTCTTGTGGACAAGGGTAATACGGTAATAATAATCGAGCATAATCTTGATGTCATCAAGATGGCCGATTATATAATAGATATGGGCCCCGAAGGTGGTCGCGACGGCGGCATGGTCATGGCAACCGGAACGCCTGAAGAGATTGTTGCCAAAGGAGTGGGGCACACAGCACCGTATCTTGCGAAAGAACTTGAAAGGTAAATTCTGGAGATATTTGTGATTGTACTCAGAACTTGCTGAATGTGAGTGTGGCGTTCTTTGATCTCAGTATCATTCTGTCACGGTCAAGTTGGATAATTCCGAACCTTTCGTCTTTCTGGTTGAATATGCCGTAGTCATTCGGACTTGTGATGTTTGTAATCATCTGTACATAGAGCGAGTCGCCCACATGCTGGAACCGCCCTTTACCGTTGCCTATCTTTATGAGGTCGAGTTGTACCGCCCAGAAACGGTTTTCCTGTTTCTTGCTGATTACCGAACCGTCTTCTGCCAGTTCTATCTGCTGCAGTTTCCAAAAACCGCCAAGGTCTCCGTTGTGGTCGGCCTTTTGGCATGATGTGAATAATGCAATGACTGCTAATATGTATAATATCTTTTTCATATCATGTATATCTGTTAGTAACTGAAAATGTTGCGGCGGGTTATTGTAATCATCCCTCCGTAATTGTTGCCGTAGAGTTTTCCTTTGTCAAATGCGAATGAGGCCGTAATGCTCCACTTCTTCATGAACTCAGGGCGGAATGTGAGTTCCATGAGTCCCGATGTACAGTGTTTGATTTCTGTAAATGGTATGTCGTATGTGCCCCAGTTGTTGCTTCTTGAAACAAGCAACCTGTAGTCCATCCATTCAAGCGGGGAACCCTCTATTCCAAAGTGGAATGCTTCGGTGCGGTTATTGTACAAGTTCAGTGTGCCGTCCGTGTTATATACAGGCGATGTAGTGAACGGTGTTCCAATCATCATACCATAATTGAACCATCCGAGGTATGTGTGGTGCCAGTAATTGTTGTCCGCGCAACTTATCTGGTCAGGAATAAGGCTGTTTGTATCATGGTATATAGGTCCGGACTGGTCCTTGAGATTGAAGTATTCAAATGTGACACTCTTTATCCATTTGAATTTCTTGAGCTCAAGTTCAAGACCCACAAGCTGCTCGGTCCATAGGCCATATTCCCAGAACATCTGTGAGTGGTCCTCGAATACATGTTCGTATGTCAGGCGCAGTTTCCATGCCTTGTCGTTCCATGTCAATGTACCGAACCAACTGCCCAACATGTTGCCGGCAACGTTTGCCTGGTCGGCTATAGTGTACCGGCTGTCTCCTTTTACCGGTATCAGTGCGGTAAGGTAGTCCTTGAATCTGGTGGGGCTGTCAACAAGTTTGCCTTCATTGTTAAGGTGGTTATGGGTGTTGCCGCCGAACTGGGTAACCATGTAAAGACCTACCTCAGCTGTAAGAGGGAACCTTTCCGCATTTCCAATACGTGCAGAACCGGCCTTGGAGTGGTATCGTACACCCGTTGTACGTGTTGCTCCCTGTCCTACAAAATCTTTCTGCCAGTATTCGTCGGTGAACCAGCCGTATGCAAGGTGTCCGCGAATGCCGAACCAGCCTTTGGTACCGGGAATGTTCCAATATTCGGGCAGTTCGATTCGTATTTGCGGAATAGGACGTGCATTGCCGCTTTCAACCAGTGCGCCGCTGCTCAAACGTGGGTTCTGGATGTATCCCCAGCGCTCTTTTTGTCCGAATGATATGTTTACTCTTTTCCATGAGAAATCAAAATAGGCTTGTTGTATGAACACCGGAGATGTGAGGTTGTAACCGCCTACTATGTCTGCTCCCCATTTGAGGGTTATATCGCAATTGCTGAAAACATTGCGTCCCTCCACTGCGGCCCGGGCGTAAGCCCAACCGTTCTTGTTGCTGCCTATGCCTTGTTTGTTTGCAAAGTGCCACATGGGTGCATAGTTGCCACTGCCATATACACCGCCTGCCTCGTATCGTGTAGATATAGTTCTTGCCTCTTTGCCAACGCTGTCGTTGGGGACGTTTGCCTTTATGACACTTGTGAACGCAATGGCAACCAATGCAATGAATAGTCTGCTGCTCTTCATAAATTAATTTGGAATATTCTGCTCCTGTAAGTATAACAAATCAATCGACAATCCGTTCTATTCGGCGGTCTTTACAAAATCCGTGAGTCCTGCCCAGTGCTCTGTGTGGTAATTCTTTTCAAAAGCCTCTTCTATGGCGTCTGGTACATTGCAGAAGAAGTCAATGCCGGTGAAACTCTCAAGGTAATCAATGGAACATACTTCTGTCCGGCTGGGACCGTTCACGTGTTTGAAAAGAAAACCAATGGCTTTATAACTGTTCTTCTCCAGGCACAGCAGGGCCATGAAATAGTATTTGGGTACGGTAGGGCAGTATTCGACAGTGCGGTATTTGTCCTCCATTATTGTGCCGCCCTTTACAATATATAATGTGTCACAGAAGTCGCTGTTACGTCCCCAGCCTTGTACCAATCCTTCGCACTTGTTCCATGCTCCGGTATTGAAACGGCTGTACATGGGACTTATGTTGCTGTAGTAGAATGTCTGCTCGTTGGCGTTCTTTGAATAGACCCTGTCGTATGACGCCACCAAGTGCCCGCGTACAAATCGTTCGTTTCCGCCTGAATTCCAAATTTCCCTGTCGGTCATTACATAATCGTCAGGCATCTCTGGGTCGGGCTGGAATGGGTCGCCTCCCCATTCGGTGTTATCCCAGTTGTCGCGTTTCCATGAAATGCTCCTGTTGCTTGGGTCAAATGTGAAAGCCACCCATTTGCTGTGTTTGCGCAAGGGGTTATGCGATATGCTGTATGTCACGTTTTCCTTGCCCTTAACGGTGGTGGTATGCGCTATGAATAGTTCGCTTTTGTCCAATGCTGGTACCTCAATGCGCTGCGCATGCCTGTTCATGTCGGTGTTGGCATTCATGTTTTTATGAATGCCTTTGTAGTCATGCATGTCACATGCAGTAATCAAAAGTAGTAACGGGAGTACAAGGAGAGACCTCTTCATGTTATGCTGGTTGGGTAATGTGGAAAAACAGAGCCTGCTGATACAAAAAAAGATGACTAAAAAGTGTGTTTGTTTTGTTCCGCTTGCATTAGAATCCTCGTTTACGTTTATGTAAACTGCGGTGTTTAAGTATTCGCAAGCCTTAAACTATATCTTTTTATTCATCTCCAACAATAGAGGGTGACTTTTGGGTCACCCTCTTATACTCTTGTGTTACCTGCTTACTTCTTCAAAGTCTTGCTGTAGCGGCTCATGAACTTGTCAACGCGACCTGCTGTATCGACAAGTTTAGCTTTACCTGTGTAGAATGGGTGAGATGTGTTTGAAATCTCGAGCTTTACCAATGGGTATGTCTCGCCCTCGAACTCAATAGTCTCCTTTGTGTTGCAGGTAGACTGTGAAAGGAAGCAATCGCCGTTAGACATGTCCTTGAAGACAACAGGGCGATATGATGCTGGATGAAGATCTTTTTTCATTATCGTTATGTTTTTTTAATTTTTATTTGCTGGTAACAAATGCAGTGTAATGGCTTTTCAAGGCGCAAAGGTAGTAAAACTTTTATTAATGGCAAAATGTTTGTCTTTTATTTTTCTTTCTGCTGTTTAAAATGTTCTTATTTTCTGCTTTCGGATATAAGAAACTGTTTGAATTCCTAAAAAATATTTTCTTTATAGAAAAATGGTGGTTTGTTTCGCCGCTGTTTTTATATCCAAAAATGCCTGTTTCTTTCTTTTTGCGGTTACATAACTCGTTATGCGCAATATTTTTTCTCTACTTTTTGTTGATATTCTTGCAGCGATAGAAAATACATGCTATTTTTGTTGCATGCTTTTTAATTGTATAAAACCAAAGGGTTGATAGTTATGGAACTGTATGATTTTGTTGTCAAGAACAATGTTGGGGAGAATGTATCATTGTCGGAATTCAAGGGCAAGGTGCTGCTTATTGTGAATACTGCTACCGGATGTGGTTTTACACCTCAATACAAGGGGTTGCAGGAACTGTATGAGAAGTATAAGCCAGAAGGGTTTACAGTGTTGGACTTTCCATGTAACCAGTTCGGACATCAGGCTCCGGGCGATGACGCCGAAATCAACAGTTTCTGTACTCTGAAGTATAATACAACTTTTCCTCGTTTTGCCAAGGTGGATGTAAATGGCGATAATGCATCTCCTTTATTCAAGTACCTTAAGAAGCAAACCTGCGGTTTCCTTGGCAGCCGCATAAAATGGAATTTTACGAAATTCATTGTGTCGCGTGACGGGCGTGTTGTCAAAAGGTTTGCGCCCATGACTGCCCCAGAAAAGATTGAGGATGATATAAAGTTGTTGCTATGAATGAAAAACTAAAACTTGAGAACCAGTTGTGCTTTCCTCTTTATGCTTGTGCCAAAGAAGTGGTGAGGCGTTATGCACCTCTTCTTGAGCCATTGGGGTTGACATACACGCAGTACATTGCCATGATGGTGCTTTGGGAACACAAGAGTGTTACGGTGAAAGAACTGGGGAAAAAACTATACCTTGATTCCGGCACGCTGACTCCAATGTTAAAGAAAATGGAGAAAGCCGGTTGGCTTGTGCGAGAGAGGTCCAAGAGTGACGAGCGGGTTGTTGTGGTTACAATTACCTCTGCAGGGGAGCAACTGCAAGAGAAAGCGGCTGATATCCCCATAAGAATGTCGCAGTGTATAAAGTTAGAGAGTGATAATGCAATGCGGCTTTATTCCCTTCTTAACGAATTGTTGAAGAAAATGTGATGGGTGGAGTGTCGTAGGTTGACTTCTTAATTGTTGTACTATGGAAAAACACAAATGCAATGATTGTCCTTTGAGAAAAAAGTATGAAAATAGTCCAAAATCACTGGCCGGTCGTTTCTGGCGTTGGCATATAAACTTTTGCCCTGGATGGAAGGCTTATTTCAAAACTCTACCGGCTGAAGAGCAAGAGGTTTTGCGTGGCAGGTATAACTTTACCGCATACAAATGATGTGTATGCGTAGACGTCTCTATCTGTCGGCAGCCCTGTTTTGGGGTGTGCCGGGTGTTGTTATTGTTATAAAAGGTGTTAAGGCATACACTCTTGTCGCTTCGTCAAGCCTGTGGTATCTTTTCCCGGTGACGATTGCGGTGATGATTGCTTTCTTCTTTATGTTCCGTCGCATTGTAGTGCGTTATATATCAAGAATAGAATCTCTGCCTGATAGCGATGTTTCCTTGCTGAATACGTTCCCGCCTCGTGGTTGGCTGCTTATGTTTTTTATGATGGGGCTTGGAATGGTTCTAAAGCATGTTCCGAATTTGTCTGTTGCGTTTGTCGCCTCTTTCGGTTGCCTGGACAAAATGGGTGATGAAAATCTATTAAAAGGTTCTTATTGGACATTTCGGGTGATAACTTCCATCATCTGGGCTAGCCCAGATGATGGAAGTAGTGCCTAATAATGCCGCATTATGTACTCGTCCAATAGT
>JAFQUE010000044.1 GCA_017408685.1 Bacteroidaceae bacterium
AAAAGGACATGAAAGCAAGAGTTGAAGAAAAATACAAGTAAACAATCAAGGTTGATGACTGCCGTTGAATATTAGACGAGCAAATGCGAGTAAGAACCTCTAAACAGCATTCCCTGACAATCATACAAACCTATTTTGATTATTGGGAATAAGGTTCTGTCCCCCCCTAAACTTTGCAGGTGAACCGCGAAAAGGACTGCAAGAACCCCTTAACATCAAAAAAAAACCGCGCCGGGCGTAATCACTACGGCCGGCGCGAGAAACACATTTAAAACACTATTTATTTACTAACAATTACTATGAATTCAATGTAAATCAATCTTTTTCTTAGTTGTTGTATCTGTTGAAAGTATATATCGTAGTATCCCCGGAGCAGCGGGCGGCAAACGCCGGGGATTTCTGTACCGGTTACTTGAAGTAGCGGTTGAACAGACCCTCAAAACCCTTGCCGTGACGAGCCTCGTCCTTTGCCATCTCATGCACTGTGTCGTGGATAGCGTCAAGGTTAAGTTCCTTCGCACGCTTGGCAATACGGTATTTGTCCGAATTCGCTTCAGCCTCGGCATTCATTCTTTTCTCAAGGTTTGTCTTTGTATCCCAAACACAATCACCAAGGAGTTCCGCGAACTTTGCGGCATGCTCCGCCTCTTCCCATGCATAGCGCTTGAAAGCCTCTGCAATCTCAGGATAACCCTCGCGGTCGGCCTGACGGCTCATCGCCAGATACATACCAACCTCGGTACACTCACCAATGAAGTGATTGTTGAGGTCCTTTATCATCTCGTCGTCGCAACCCTTTGCCACGCCAATCACATGTTCCTGAACAAATTGGATGGGCCCCTCCTGCAACTCGTTGAACTTCTCTGCAGGCACCTTACACATTGGACAACGCTCGGGAGCCGAATCACCTTCATGTATATAACCACACACTGAACAAATGTACTTTTTCATAATCTATTATTTTAAGCCGTTAATATTATAATTATTTCCGATTTCATTTCTGAAATCATTGCAAATATAAAACCATTTTATTTAACCGCAAAGCATTTTCAAATTTATTTTCAAAAAGCATGGTTAAAAAATGCAAAAAAGGGATATAAACCAAGAAACAGACAGCAGAAAAGCAAATTTCGGGAGATTAACACTTGTAAAAGGAGAAAATGATTGAAAAATAGTTTGCACGTTAAGAATAAATAAGTAATTTTGGAGGAATTAATAATAAATTATTAAATAAGGCAATAAAAAATAAACTTATAATATAATCGACATGAAAAAAGCATTCAGAAAAAGCCTGAAATGTCTGGCATTTGCAGCAGCGATTGCCTTTTCAGGACCGGCATTCATCTCATGTACCGACGAAATTGAGATGGAAAACCGCTTCACATTCAAGGGAGAGTTGATTTCCACCTATCTTGAAAACAACTCTGACAGGTTCAGCAGTTTTATCTACATCCTCAACAAGGCCCAGATTGGCCGCGACAGCCTCAGGACCGGTAGTATGTTCAAGACATTGTCAACCTATGGAGCATACACATGTTTTGTACCTACAAACGAAGCGATTGACCAGTTCCTAAAAGAGCAAGCCGATTTATATCATAAAGGCGAGAAGACAGGTATATCATCGCCATACCTCGAGGACCTCGCCGACAGTTCTGCCGTTGAAATTGCAAAGAACCATTTGATTGAGGACGCAATAAAGACAATTGACGTGGGCAACGGTTCTTACCCTAAGAGCACAATGAACCACCGCGAGACAAAGTTGGAAACAAAGAACGACGAGAACGGGCACGTATATCTTCTGCTCAACGGCAAAGTAAGAATTTTAGAGAACGACCTGGAAAAGGAAAACGGTTATGTAAATGTCATCGACAAGGTACTCGCCCCTTCAAAGGCCCTCGCTTTCAAACAAGTGGGAAAGCATGCCTCATTCAGCCTTTTCTACCAGGCACTCGAAGCCACAGGCCTGAACAAAATAATTGAAGAACACGAAATAGACCCCGGCTACGACCCCGAGGTGATTGGACCACACTTCTCACATAAATCTCAGTTTGGAAAAACCGTCTATCCACCGACAAGGTTCCAGAAGTTTACGATTCTTGTAGAAAGCGACGACCTGCTTGCCGACCCCACCAAAAACCACCTCGGTTTGTCAATTCAGTCACTTGAAGACCTTGAGAAGTTCGCTTCGGAGTGGTATGGCACAAAAGACCTCGGCAACTACAAAAGCACCGAGAACCCGCTTTACCAATTCATGGCCTACCACATTCTTGACCGCAAACTGGAATATCTCAAACCAAGCGGCCCGGGCGGATTCATAATGGAGAATTACACCTCAAAATATGAGTTTGACATTGACGCCCACATTCCTAAAACACATGACCGCTACGATTACTTCGAAACACTGTTGCCCCATACCAGCATAAAGTGTACCAAACCCTTCAGCAACGACAAGGAATATATCCCGTACGGTACAACAGAAAAAAGCACATTCAGTAATGAAATTATACTGAACTACGCTCAGGACGAAGGCGAGAGATGCGTGAATCCCAACATGCAGTATCACATCAATGTCGTAGTAGAGAAAGATGAGATTACAAGAAAACGACCCGGCCTTGCTGAATTCGAGGGCGATGCTGAAAACGCCAGAGTATACACCATTGACCGCATACTTGTATACAACGATGATGAAATGAAAGACAACATCCTCAACGAACGTATGCGTTGGGACGCCTCTTCACTATTCCCCGAACTCACAAACAACCAGGTACGCTGGATGCTTGAAGAGCGCGATGTGACAAAAAGCGGAACAAAGATTAACGGTGAATTGGTTTACATACCTAACGGTTTCTGCAAGCGTCTCAGACGAAACAACGAAGACACACACATGTTCTACCAGCGTCCCCATAAGACCCTGAAGGATAATTATGCAGTATACATGGGCGACGAATTGCTTGCCAGCAGCGACGGAGCATACGACTTTGAATACCGCCTGCCTTATGTCCCGAGCGGAACATACGAAATCCGTTTCGGTTTCAGCCTGAACGCATCACGCGGTGTATGCCAGTTCTATTTAGGCGGCAAGGTATGCGGAATTCCTGTAGATATGCGCCGCGACGCCATAAAAGACCCCACAATCGGTTGGTTCGACGAGAGCGAAATGAGCGAATCGGAGATAAGAGAAAACGACAAGTCATTGCGCAACCGCGGATGGATGAAAGGACCGTCAGGTTACATACTTGTACCTGGAGACGATAACATAAGCATGCGCGACAGCGAGTTTGCCATCCGCAAGATTGTAGGCATATTCAACATTGACAGGGAGAGCGATGTATGGTTCCGTTTCAAGGATGTCACCGAAAAAGGATACAAAGAGTTTAGTCAGGACTATCTTGAGATTGTTCCGAAGTCAATATATGACGGAGCGACACCGGAAGATGACAAGTAACCATAATATAAAAAACAGAAGCAATGCGATTGCATTGCTTCTGTTTTTATAGGCAAAACGAAAAATCTCCGTACAGTATTCTTAAATAATGCCAGGAATGCCAATATTAACTTTTTTTAACACACACCACCAAGGGTGGAATTATAACTTTAGTATATTTGCATAATACAGAAAACGTACCATAAGAACCACAGCATGAGATACGGATTTGTAAAGACAGCCGTTGCGGTACCCGCAACGAACATTGGAGATTGCCACTACAATGCCAAGGAAATAACATCGCTCGCCCACAAGGCCGCCGGTCTTGAAGCGGAGATTGTATTGTTTCCTGAACTCTCTCTTACAACAGTCTCATGCGGCGACCTCTATACACAGCCGTTCTTTCTGCAGGAATGCGAAAAAGCCATAGGACACATTTGCGAAGAGACAAAGTCACTTGACACAATCATTGTCCTTGGCGCCCCCATTGCACACCGCAACACTGTATACAATTGTGCTGTAGTCATTCACAAAGGCACAATTTGCGGTATTGTCCCCAAAAGCAGGCTCGACAACAGGAAACACAGCAACGAAAGTCGCTGGTTCACCTCCGGCACCACCCTGCCACAAGGTTGCAGCACAAGCATAGCCGGCAGAGAGGTTCCATTCGGTACAGACATTGTGTTCAGCACCGGCCAATATACTTTCGGCATTGAAATCGGGGACAGCATGGCAGGTCCATCGCCGGCCAGCGACATCCTTGCCGCCAAAGGGGCCGAAATTATACTTAACCCGCGCAACTGTTGCGAAGAAGCCGGTTGCATAAAGTATTTGAAGAACGGCATTGCGCAACAGTCTATGCGCCTGAAGTGCGGCTACCTGCTTGCAAACGGCGGATGGGGAGAATCTACAGGAAAAGCCGTACACTCGGGATATGCTGCAATATCGGAGTGCGGTGACATCATTGCAGAGTCAGAGAGATTCCTTACAAAAAACCATATAACCATATCCGAGATTGACATAGACAAGATACGCAAGGAACGCGCAGCAGACAGCGGTTTCGCCAAACAGAGTGACATTCCTTATATATATATAGAACAGGAAGCAAGCAACTGCACTACCCTTACACGCGAAATACAACGTACACCGTTTGTTCCCAAAGCCGAAGAGAGCAGCACTTTCTGCAACGAAGTCTTCATGATACAGGCAACGGGTCTTGCACGCAGAATTGAACACACACGCTCAAAATGCGCGGTAATAGGCGTATCGGGCGGGTTGGACTCTACATTGGCACTGCTTGTGGCAGTAAAGGCATTCGATATTCTTGAAAGGCCGCACAGCGACATAATCACGGTGACAATGCCAGGTTTCGGAACTTCGGGACGCACATACTACAATGCCTTGAACCTTATGAAGTCGTTGGACACAACCATCAAGGAGATTTCAATAAAGGAGGCATGCATACAGCACTTCAAGGACATTGAGCACGACATCGCAAACCACGACATAACATACGAGAATTCCCAGGCACGCGAGCGCACGCAGATACTCATGGACATTGCCAACAAATACAACGGCATTGTAATAGGTACAGGCGACATGTCGGAACTGGCACTCGGATGGGCTACATACAACGGCGACCACATGAGCATGTACGGCGTGAACGCCTCGGTCCCCAAGACACTTATGCAGCACATGGCACGCCAAATGGCAAAAGAGAGCGAAAACGAGGAGATTTCAAAGACCTTGCTCGACATTGTAGACACACCCATCTCGCCGGAACTCACACCGGCCGACGACAAAGGCAACATAAAGCAGAAGACCGAAGACCTTGTGGGACCATACGAACTGCACGACTTCTTCCTGCACTGTTTTGTACACAACGGATATTCGCCTGCAAAGATACATTTCCTTGCACAGAACGCATTCAAGGAAATGTATGACAATGCAACAATAAAGAAATGGCTGAAGACGTTCATGTGGCGTTTCTTTACACAGCAGTTCAAGCGTTCGTGCATGCCCGACGGGCCAAGAACCGGTTGCTGCAGCCTTGACGCGCAGGGATGGAACATGCCATCGGACGCAAGTCCTGCACTTTTGGCAAACATGTGCGATAATATTGGAATTGAATAAAAAAACATAAAAACCACAAACATGAACCACCAAATGTTACAACGCCTGAAGACAACGGCATTGGCAATGATTGCCACAGTCTCTGCAATGACATTCACCTCATGCAATGATGAGATTACCATGGAAAGCCGCTTCACTTTCAAAGGTGAACTTATTGCGGATTACCTTGTAAACAACCCGGACAAGTTCAGCAACTTTACCAGAATTCTGGAAAAGGCAAAGATTGGCAGGGACGAACAATCCTTGGGAAGCATATTGAAATCATTGTCCACTTACGGTTCATACACCTGTTTCGCGCCTGTCAACGAGGCCTTAGACTCTTTCCTAATGCAGCAGTACCGACTCCATGAGTATGAGGGAGAGAAAACAGGAATAACATCGCCGTATATCGAAGACCTCTCGGACAGCATGGCGCTGGAGATTGCAAAGAACCACATCATTGAAGAGGGTTGGAAGACAATTGATGTAAACGAAGGTGCTTTCCCTTCAAGCACCATGAACGGACGCGCCATCAAACTGAAGCCGGTACCTGACAGCAATGGACGTATTCAGTTGCAACTGAATAACAATACATCAATAATCATTGAGCAGGACATTGAGAAGGAGAACGGATATGTACAGGTTGTAGACAGGGTGCTTTCCCCATCGAGCAAATACATTAGCGAACTTGTCAACGAGCAGGAGGAGTTCAGCATTTTCTACGACGCAATACTGCTCACCGGACTTGACTCCCTGCTCTCGACATACATAATTGACCCCGATTATGACCCATATATGGAACATAAGGCCGATTTGTATTCCGAAGCGACAAACGAGCCCCTGCCCAAAAGCAAGGTACAGCGATACACGTTGCTGATTGAACCTAATACCCTGTTCCACAACAAAGGCATAAAGAACATAGACGACCTTATTGAATTTGCAAAGAAATGGTATGGCGACACCCATGCAGACAACTACAAGAGCAAGGAGAATGCCCTGTACAAGTTCGTAGCATACCACATCATTGACCGCCGTTTGTTCTACGAGGCAAATAACGGCCCCGGCGGATTCATAATGGAAGGATATGAGCATGAGAATTTTTCATCGAAATTGAACCTCAACACTGACAATTTCGACACTCAGGAATACTATGAGACAATGATGCCCTACACAATGATAAAGGTAACCAAACCATATACAAACCCCGAACTGAGCAATGAGATTGTCCTAAATTATGCCCAGGAAAAGGGAACAGTGTGTAAGATCCCCGGAATGGAGGAACATATCAATGTCATTGTGGAAGATGCCGATGTAACAATGGCAAAATATTCCGACACATTGACCGAATACGAGAACGACGCCCTAAACGGAACAATATACACAATAGACCGTATACTAATATACAACGAAGAGGAGATGGCCGGAAACATCCTTAACGAAAGAATACGTATAGATGTTTCGGCACTGTTCCCCGAACTCACCAACAACGATGTAAGATGGGATAGAAGAATTGTAGGAGGAGAGGGAACCACACCAACCACAGTAACATATATACCATCTTTCGGTAAAGACCAATTCTGTAAAGACTTTAGAGCACGTACCGAATATACCGAAGTGTTCTACTTGCGCCCTCACGAGACATGGGGAGGAACTTATGCCAACTTCCAGGGTGATGAACTTATTGTTGAGGGAAATTTCGATTTCGAATACCGTATACCCAACGTACCCGAAGGTACATACGAATTGCGTTTCGGTTATCCGCAAGGATACGCCCGTGGCGTTTCACAGTTCTACGTGGACGGCAAGGTTGCCGGCATACCTGTTGACATGTATTGGTATGCCGACGGTACTACACAGTCAAAACTCATAGGCTGGTTCTCGGACGAAGGACTCACCGAAGAAGAGATAAGAGACAAGGACAAGGCCATGCGTAACCATGGATATATGAAAGGTCCTGCCAGCATTATCCTTGAAGATGGAGCAGACGGAAGAATCTCAATGCGCGCCGGCAAACAACCGTTGAGAAAAATCATTGGCACATACTACCTTAACAAAAGAGAAGAGGGACACTGGTTACGTTTCAAGAACATCAGCGACGGCGATGACAAACAGTTTGACCAGGATTACCTTGAGATTGTTCCTACAACAGTAATAAATAACTCACAAAAACCGGAAGATATCAACTGATACCGAAGAAAAGAATATAAAAATCATGAGGTTCGCTTATAAGCGAACCTCATGATTTTTTATAAATAACAGAGAACAGAGTGAAGTGGAAAGTGGAAAGATGAAATCTTCGACAGAATACAGAGTTACGGGAATAACACGGCTGACAAAATGACATTTTTAAAGACATTTTGTCAGCAGAAACAAGAGTGGCTCGGATATTGTTGAAGTTAAAGCGAAAGGAGATTATAGATATGAACTTCAACAGATTTACAATCAAGGCCCAAGAAGCCATTCAGGAGGCTGTTAACATTGCAAACAGCAATGGGCAGCAGGTCATTGAACCCATTCACTTGCTTGCAGGTGCCATCAAGAGCAGTGAGCAGATACTCTCGTTCCTGATACAGAAGAGCGGCGCAGACATCAGAAAGATTGAGGCGGAGACAAACAGCGCCATACGTTCACTGCCCAAGGTGAGCGGGGGCGAACCGTACCTCAGCAACAGCAGCAACCATGTATTGAGAAAAGCAGAGGAGATTGCCGGCAAGAACGGGGACGAATTCGTATCGGTCGAGCCGTTGCTGTTGGCCATGCTCGACGAAAAGAGCAGTGCCGCCGACATACTAAAGAAAAACGGCGTGGAGAAGAACGCGCTCGAGAAAGCCATAACAGAACTGCGCAATGGAGAGAAAGTGACATCACAGAGCGCCGAGGAGAGTTATCAGGCATTGAGCAAATATGCAGTGAACCTGAACGACGCTGCAAAGAGCGGAAAACTCGACCCGGTGATAGGACGTGACGATGAGATACGCCGTATACTGCAGATTCTGAGTCGCCGCACAAAGAACAACCCCATACTCATTGGAGAACCGGGAACAGGAAAGACCGCCATTGTGGAAGGACTTGCCCACCGCATTATACGCGGAGACGTACCCGACAACCTGCGCGACAAGCAGATTTTCTCACTCGACATGGGTGCACTGGTTGCAGGAGCAAAATACAAGGGTGAATTCGAAGAGCGCCTAAAAGCAGTGATAAACGAGGTGATTAAGGCCGAGGGGAAAATAATCCTCTTCATTGATGAGATACACACCCTTGTAGGTGCCGGAAAGGGCGAAGGAGCAATGGACGCCGCGAACATTCTGAAACCCGCACTTGCACGTGGCGAACTGCGCTCGATTGGCGCCACAACACTTGACGAGTACCAGAAATACTTTGAAAAGGACAAAGCGCTTGAACGCCGCTTCCAGAGTGTGCTGGTGACCGAGCCCGACAAGATGAGCACAATATCCATACTGCGCGGATTGAAGGAGCGTTATGAGAGCCACCACAAGGTACGTATACAGGATGACGCCATAATTGCAGCGGTCACTTTGAGCGACCGTTACATTACCGAACGCTTCCTGCCCGACAAGGCGATTGACCTTGTAGATGAAGCCGCCGCAAAACTGCGCATGGAGCGCGACTCGTTACCCGAGGAACTTGACGAGATTTCACGCCACATAAAACAGTTGGAGATTGAGCGCGAAGCAATAAAGCGGGAGAAGGACGAAACCAAACTGGCAGCACTTGCCAAGGAACTCTCGTCACTGAAAGAGGAGGAGAAAAGCATGCGTGCCAAATGGCAACAGGAAAAGGAACTTGCCGACCGCATACAGAACGCCAAGCAAGAGATTGAGACCTACAAATTCGAGGCCGAGAAGGCCGAGCGAGAAGGCGACTATGGACGCGTGGCCGAAATAAGGTACGGAAAAATCAAGGAGCTCGAGGAGGAGATAAAAAGAGTGCAAGGAGAACTGCGCACCACCCAGGGCGACAGCGCCATGATAAAGGAGGAGGTTACGGCCGAGGATATCGCCGACGTGGTATCACGCTGGACCGGTATACCTGTGAGCAAGATGTTGCAGAGCGAAAGGGAGAAACTGCTGAACCTTGAAGAGGAACTGCACAAGCGGGTCATTGGACAGGACGAGGCAATAACGGCTGTAAGCGACGCGGTGCGCCGCAGCCGTGCAGGATTGCAGGACCCTAAACGCCCGATAGGTTCTTTCATTTTCCTTGGTACAACCGGTGTGGGAAAGACTGAACTTGCCAAGGCGCTTGCAACCTACCTGTTCAACGACGAGACAATGATGACACGCATTGACATGAGCGAATATCAGGAGAAGTTCAGTGTTTCGCGCCTGATAGGTGCGCCTCCGGGATATGTGGGATACGACGAAGGCGGCCAACTCACCGAAGCTGTGCGGCGCAAGCCCTACTCCGTTGTGCTCTTCGACGAGATTGAGAAAGCACACCCCGATGTATTCAACATCCTTTTGCAGGTACTCGACGACGGGCGCCTCACCGACAACAAGGGACGCGTGGTCAATTTCAAGAACACCATAATAATAATGACAAGCAACCTTGGCAGCAGTTACATACAGGAGCAGTTCGACAAGCTCGATGAGAGTAACAGGGAGAGCATAATTGAAGAAACGAAAGAAAAGGTAATGGAGATGTTGAAGAAGAACATCAGGCCCGAATTCCTTAACCGCATTGACGAGACAATCATGTTCACGCCACTCGACGAGAATGAGATTGAAAAGATTGTACGCCTGCAGATTGAGAGTGTGAAGGCATTGCTCAATGAGAACGAAGTGCGCCTTGAGGCAACAGACAGTGCCGTAAAGTTCATCTCACAGGCAGGGTTTGACCCGGACTTCGGTGCACGCCCGATAAAGAGGGCAATACAGCGCTACCTACTCAATGACCTCTCGAAGCAGTTGCTTGCAGGCGCTGTTGACAAGGAGAAGGCTATCAGAGTTGACTCGGACGGCGAAAGGCTCATTTTCAGTAATTGAAAGGCTAATAACCGCCCAACAATAAATTAAGGGTTCCGGTTAACCGGAACCCTTAATTTATTACCTGAATAGTGAAAAGTACCAATTACTGAGCAAGTTTGTTGTCAGAACCGAGTACGTTCACAATCTTGTGGATGTACTGCTTCTTCATGTTCTCGCGAGCAGGACCGAGATACTTTCTTGGGTCGAACTCGGCAGGATTTGTTGCAAACACCTCACGGATAGCAGCAGTCATGGCAAGACGACTGTCGCTGTCGATGTTGATTTTACATACTGCAAGTGAAGCAGCCTTGCGGAGTTCCTCCTCGGGAATACCGATAGCGTCCTTCAATGCACCGCCGTACTTGTTGATAGTCTCAACCTCCTCCTGTGGAACTGAAGAAGAACCGTGGAGAACGATTGGGAAACCGGGAAGTTCCTTCATACAGCCTTCGAGAACGTCGAATGCCAATGGGGGAGGAACAAGAATACCCTTCTCGTTGCGTGTGCACTGCTCGGGTTTGAACTTGTTTGCACCGTGTGAAGTACCGATTGAAATAGCAAGGCTGTCGCAACCTGTCTTTGTAACGAAGTCAACAACCTCCTCGGGACGTGTATATGTGTGGTGCTCGGCAACAACGTCATCCTCAACACCTGCAAGGATACCGAGCTCGCCCTCTACTGTAACACCGTACTGGTGAGCATACTCGACAACCTGCTTTGTGAGAGCAACGTTCTCCTCATAAGGAAGATGAGAACCGTCAATCATCACTGAAGAGAAGCCCATGTCGATACATGACTTGCAGAGTTCGAAAGAGTTGCCGTGGTCAAGGTGAAGAACAATCTCGGGATTTGTGCAACCGAGTTCCTTTGCATACTCGACAGCACCCTCAGCCATGTAGCGGAGAAGTGTCTGGTTAGCATACTTGCGGGCACCGCTTGATACCTGGAGGATAACAGGAGACTTTGTCTCTACTGCAGCCATGATGATAGCCTGCAACTGCTCCATGTTGTTGAAGTTGAACGCAGGGATTGCATAACCGCCCTTCATTGCCTTTGCGAACATTTCCTTTGTGTTCACAAGACCCAATTCTTTGTAGTTTACCATAATTATTGTATTAAAATAATGAATTAAACATCCACTTCAAAATATCATAAAGATATTTCTTTGCAAAATTAATAAATTCTTTCATTAATCATCAGTATTATGGAAAAAATTCTGCATTCGCTGGAATAAAGATTATTTTAAGTCAAAGAGATGAAAGATTTCAGAATTAAAAGATTATATTTGCCAAAAGGAGCCGGGGCGCACTGCCCCGATACTAAAAACAACAATACCATGTACATTATAGGAATAGCAGGAGGAACAGCGTCGGGCAAATCGACAGTAGTAAAAGAAATAGTGAATTCACTGCCGCAAGGTTCTGTTGCGGTTATACCGCAGGACTCGTACTACAAGGACAGCAGTCATGTCCCTGTTGAGGAGAGGCAGTTCATAAACTTTGACCACCCCGACGCATTCGACTGGGACCTGCTTGTGGAGCAGATAACCATGCTGCGCGAGGGAAAAGCCGTTGAACAGCCTACATATTCCTACATAACCTGCACCCGTCAGCCCGAAGTTGTACATGTAGAACCAAAGGAGGTTATCATAATAGAAGGAATAATGGCCCTTGTGAGTCCCGAACTGCGCGACCTCATGGACCTGAAGATTTTTGTCGACGCCGACGCCGATGACCGCCTCATACGTCTCATACGCCGCGACATAATAGAGCGCGGGCGCACACCGGAGACAGTAATCTCACGTTACGAGCGCATTGTAAAGGCCATGCATTGGGAGTTCATCGAGCCCACAAAGAAATTCGCCGATATAATAATTCCGCAAGGTGGCAACAACGTTAAGGCCATCCAGGCGCTGCAGATGTCGATAAGATACTTTCTGAAGTAACATCAATGAAAGCCAGACATTCATTCCAATTCCTGTTGCTGGGGTACATGGCAATGCTTACAGCATATGTCGCACTTAGCGAAGGGCATAAAGGACACGTGCCCGAAGTTGCAGAAATTGCCCGGGAACCGGAATATGAATACCTGTCACCGCATGTCACACTTTCGCACTACGACGATTTTTTCCGCGAAGCCGCCGACAGCATTGAACTCGACTGGTTGCTCATTGCGGCCATTGCATACACCGAATCGCGTTTCGACAGCACCGCAGTGTCAACCGTTGGGGCACGTGGGGTAATGCAGATGATGCCAAGGACATTGCAGGGACTTGAAGTGCCTGACTCGCTGTATGCCGACAACCGCCACAACATAATGGCGTCGGCAAGATACCTGAAGTCACTCTTTTACATGTTCCGCAGAGTAAAGAACTACGACGAACGCATAAACTTTGTACTCGCGTCGTACAATGCAGGATACGGACACATAATGGACGCCATGCGCCTTGCACGCAAACACGGACACGACAGACACAAATGGAACGCGAGCGTAGACTCTTTCCTTATAAAGAAGAGCATTCCCGAATATTATAACGACAGCATTTGCCGCAACGGCGAATTCAAGGACTGGAAACAGACACTCTCGTTCGTGAGCAAGGTCAAACGGCATTGGAAGCGTTTCTACAACATGCAGCAGGAGTACAGCGATTCAATAAATGCAGTTATGGCAGCAGACACGCTTAAAAGGATAAGATAAGGTCATTCTTGCCATCCTGAGCTACTGAACTTTGCCTTGTCATTCCGAACGTGAGTATTTTTGTATTCTTCAATACACTTTACCCTTAACCTGTTATCGTATATTCTTTTTGTTGTCGTTCTATCACATACTTTTCATGACTGAAAAGTATGCAAAAGGTCCCGGCACTGCAAAAACAGTCGCAACAGCCTTTCGCTCATGCCACCAAGGTGAGCATTCGGCCGGCAGTTGCTTTTCGCAAACAACTTTTCGTTCAGTCATCGGGGATAAAAGAACTCGCTTTCCACGCGATAACAGCAACGCTGATATGCACCGCTCAAACAGCTTTTATCCTGCTTCCGCTGCCTGAACGGTTGTTTGCTGTGTTTTAGATAGTGCCGGAGGTTTTAGGAAATTACCTGTGCGAGAGAAAAGAGAACAGATAACAGAG
>JAFQUE010000045.1 GCA_017408685.1 Bacteroidaceae bacterium
ATGTTTGAGCGGTGCATTATTCTGTTGCTGTTATTTCGTGAACAGCGAGTTACCCCATTCCCTTATTTGCTGCGTTAAGACAACAACGGCAAGAATAAAACGACCGAGGGATGTTGCTTGCAACTCGTGAGCAAAGTTTTATTCGACTTGTGAACTCTGTGCCGGGCCTTTTGGTCCTTTTGGGCCCAAAAGGACATGAAAGCAAGAGTTGAAGAAAAATACAAGTAAACAATTAAGGTTGATGACTGCCGTTGAATATTAGACGAGCAAAAGCGAGTAAGAACCTCTAAAACGGCTCAACGTAAAAGGTTGAGGGATACTTCTTAATTTGTTGTCTATGCTCTGTACTCTGTTCTCTATTCTCTGTACTCTGTGCAACGCGTGACCTATCACTGCTCGTGTTATCGAAGTTTTTAATAAAAACTTTGCCACAGTCTGTCGGCTGGGAGTGGGGCGGTAACCTTTATGAGTTCCTTCGATACCGGGTGTGTGAACTCGATGTAACGGGCGTGCAATGATATGCTGCCGTCGGGGTTGGAGCGCTGTGCACCGTACTTGAGGTCTCCTTTTATGGGGCAACCGATGGATGATAACTGGCAACGTATCTGGTGGTGACGGCCTGTCTTCAGTTCCACTTCAATGAGGTTGTAGTTCTGCGATGAGGCAATGTGTCTGTAAAAGAGCAGGGCGTGCTTGCTGCCCTTGACATCCTTGGGGTGTGAGAAACTCTTGTTCATCTTCTCGTTGCGCAGAATCCAACTGCTTATTTCGCCTTGGGCAGGTAGCGGTTTGCCTTTTGTTATTGCCCAGTAGATTTTCTTGACGTTGCCGTCGCGGAACATTTTGTTGAGTCTCTCGAGGGCCTTGCTTGTCTTGGCGAAGACGACTACGCCGCTCACAGGGCGGTCCAGGCGGTGGGGCAGTCCGATGAATACGTTGCCGGGCTTGGCATACTTCTCCTTAATGTACTGCTTCATTGTATCGCACAGGGATTTGTCGCCGGTCTTGTCGCCCTGTACAATCTCGCCGGCAGCCTTGTTTATTATTATTATATGATTATCCTCGTAGAGTACGTCCATTGCCGCTATGCTGTTTTTCCTGTGTATTCGAGTGCGCTGAGGATTACTCTCTTTGTAAAGTACTCAACGAACTTCTCGTCATTGTTCTTGCTTATTATGCCGTTGATGAATGGCATTTCAATGCCTTTAAGACAAAAATGGAGGAAACGGGCCGCAAGGTCGGGGCTCTCGGTGCGGAACACTCCCTTCTGCTTGCCTTCCTCGATTATGTGCCGGAAAAGTGCAATCTCCTTTGCGTCGAATCCCTTGCGTATGTGCTCCACTATGTAGATGTAGTCGCTGTGGAGGCAACCGTTGCGGCGTACTATCCTGCGAGTGGCCTGCAGGCGCACAAAAATTATTTTTATAATCTTCTGGTCGGGTGTGAGGTCCGATGTCAACACCTTGGTTATTGCTGCCGGTATCTTCTTTACCTCCATTTCAATGGAGGCTTCAAGCAACTCTTCCTTGCTTTGGAAGTATGTGTATACTGTGCGGCGACTTTTGTTGGCAGCCTTGGCAATATCGGTCATTGTTACGTTGCCTATTCCAGACTTGGCAAAGAGCCTGCGTGCCACTTTAATTATAACCTCTCTTGTATCTGTGGTTGACATGGTTCATGTGTTGTTGGTGTGCAAAATTACACACTTCTGCACAAGTGTGCAATCAAAAAAGTGTTAAATTTGGATGTTGTCGCAAAAAAATCGTCCGAAAATTTGGATGGTACCGCCAAAAGCATTACCTTTGCAATAGTTTTGAAAACCACATCGCGGGGTGGAGCAGTGGTAGCTCGTTGGGCTCATAACCCAAAGGCCGGAGGTTCGATCCCTTCCCCCGCTACTAAAGGAGAACGGAAGTTCTCCTTATTTTTTTATTCTTTCCAAAGTTTTTTGAAAAATAAATTGTTTTCCCTCTTGTTTCCCACTTTTATTGAGTATCTTCGCATGTAGTTGGGAGCAGGCAAGAACTTTTGTGCTGTTTCCAGCATTATTTATAGCAAGAATAGGTTTCTAAACAATAATATATCATGAAAACACGTCTTGAACATGATTCATTGGGCGAGATTCAGGTCCCTGCCGATGCGTATTATGGTGTGCAGACTTTGCGTGCCATTGTGAACTTTAAGGATATCAGCGGTATTACCATCAGTGACCATCCTTATTATGTAAAGGCTTTGGCTATGGTCAAATGGGCGGCGGCTCATGCCAACGTGTCGCTGGGTACTCTTGACGAAGAGATTGGAACAGCCATAAAGAAGGCTTGCGAAGAGATTATGGAGGGTGCGCTGGTTGACCAGTTCCCCGTGGACCTAATCCAGGGTGGTGCAGGAACATCGACCAACATGAATATTAACGAGGTGGTGGCAAACCGTGCGCTTGAAATCCTCGGTCACAACAAGGGCGAGTATCAGTATTGTCATCCTAATGACCATGTGAACCTCTCCCAGTCGACCAATGACGCCTATCCCACAGCGTTCAAACTCTGTTTCATTCTCCACAATGAGGACCTTGTGCGCGAACTGAAGCGTCTTATAAAGTCTTTCCGCGCAAAAGGCAAGGAGTTCGACAAGGTTCTGAAAATGGGTCGCACGCAGTTGCAGGACGCTGTGCCTATGACCCTTGGCCAGGAGTTCGAGGCTTTTGCCGTTACTCTTGACGAGGAGGTGAGCCGTCTGAACGAGATGGCGCGCCTTTTCCTTGAGGTGAACATGGGTGCAACGGCTATCGGTACGGGTATCAACACCGAACCGGGTTATGCACAGGCATGTGTCGATGCTCTAAGAGTTATCTCGGGCAAGCAGTTTGTGCTTGCAGGCAATCTTGTCGAGGCTACTCCCGACGCCGGTTCTTCGGTAATGTATTCATCGGCACTCAAGCGCCTGGCCGTGAAACTCTCAAAGATATGTAATGACCTGCGTCTGCTCTCAAGCGGCCCGCGTTGCGGCCTCAATGAGATTAATCTGCCTCCAATGCAACCGGGTTCAAGTATCATGCCCGGAAAGGTGAATCCCGTTATTCCCGAGGTGGTTAACCAGATTTGTTTCCGTGTCATTGGCAATGACCTCACCGTGACATTTGCAGCCGAGGCCGGCCAGTTGCAGTTGAATGTGATGGAACCTGTTATGGTTCATGCAATAATATCTTCAATACGCATGCTGTTGCGTGGAATGACACGCTTGCGCGTGCTTTGCGTCGACGGTATCACCGCCAATGAGGGTCATTGCAAGGAACTTGTCATGGGCAGCATTGGTATTGTTACGGCGCTTAATCCTGTACTGGGATATGAGAACAGCGCCAAGATTGCGAAGCGTGCTCTCAAGGAGAACCGCAGCGTCTATGACCTTGTGCTCGAGGAGGGTTTGCTCTCCAAAGAGGAACTGGATGAGTTGCTGCGCCCGGAGAACATGATTGCTCCGCATAAAATGCCGCACAAGAAGTATTGAGATAGGTAATATCTTGGTTTAATTATCAATGAGAGGCTGACTAAAAAGGCTCTTTTGTTGTTACGCTTGCCCGAAAAATACTCATTTACACTTAGTAAACTGCGTTTTTTCGGGCTTCGCAAGCCTAAAAATAGCTCTTTTTATCCAACCTCCCTACAAAGTGGGTGACCCATTTCACTTTTGGGTCACCCTCTCATATGGTTGCAGTGATATATAACCTTTTTATATAATATTTTACTGTTGTTTGTGTAAAAAGTATATTTTTGCACAAAATATACCATTGATGAAAAGATTCTTTTTTAATCCTATGGCATGTGTGCTGCTTCTGCTACTGCTCATTTCGTGCGGAAAAGGGCAGGAGGGTGACACCGGAAGAGGCCTCGTTGAGGTGGAGCGTATTGCTACTCCTGTGTGCAATGTTCCGTTGCTTGACGAAACACGTTTCAGCAGTAGGGTGTTTGTGAAGTTCACGCATGCAGGTGTTGAACTTTCGGCTTTGCCGGCCGGAGTGGTGCTCGAGAATGGCGGCAGGGATATCCTGCTGCGTTCGAACGTGCCCGGTGTAGAGTATGTTGTAAGCGGTACGGCTCACGACGCGTCGCTTGCCATTGCAAGCGATTGTTCTCCGCTTGTCACGCTCGACGGTCTCTCTCTCACAGCACATGGCAGGAATACATTGCAGATATCATCTAAAGAACTTATCCATTTGCGTTCCAATGGTGCTTCCATAGCCGATGTCACGGGCGAGGAGAAACCCGATAACCAGTCGGCCGCGGTGAAACTTATGGGGCGTGCGCTTCTTTCGGGCGGCAGTCTTGCTGTTGGAGCGCGTCGCAGGTGTGCGCTTTTCTGTACCGACACGCTTTACGTTGCGGGAATGCAACTTTCTCTGTCGGCCGGCAGCAACAGTGCCTTGCTCTCTAACAGAAGCATTGTGATTGCCGGCGGTGCGGTGAGTGCTGCGGCTGTAAAGGATGTTGTAAAGTGCAAGCGAGGCGATTTTATTATGCTTGGCGGTTCGCTTGCTGTCGGTTCGCAGCAGAGCAAGGCCGATGGAATCCAGGCTCAGAATATTTATATTGTCGGCGGGGACCTTGCTGTCAATGTCGGCGGAGCGGCTGCCGACGGAATAAAGGCGAAGGGGAATCTTGCTATCAGCGGCGGCAATGTGAGTGTGGCGGCCACAGGAGGGGCACTGTTCAACAGCAAGAAGAGTGATTACAGTTCGGCGTCGTGCGTCAAGTGCAATGCCGTCGTGGATATACGTGGCGGAAACTGCAGTTTCTCTGCCACAGGTGACGGGAGCAAAGGTATAAGTTGTGACAGTGTGCTTATTGTGAGCGGCGGAATGGTGCGTGTGTCGACCGAGGGCGGTGATGTTAATCATTCGCTCGACGTTAATGCGCATGCTTCGTCCAAGGGTATAAAGAGCGACGGTGCGGTCTATCTGCTCGGCGGCAACATTGAGGTTGCCGTGTGCGGCGAGGGTGAACGCAGCGAAGGTATTGAGGCGAAAAGGAATATGTATATAGGTGGCGATACCGAACTTTATGTCTATGCTTATGATGACGCTTTGAATGCGGCGGGGCTTGCCATTGCCGGCGGTCATTCTTTCCTCTATTCGGTGGTCAACGACGCTGTCGACAGTAATGGCACTTTGGCAATGTCAGGCGGCACTGTGGTTGCCGACGGTTCTTGTGCGCCGGAACAAGGGGTGGATGTCGATGACTTTTCCCTGTTTGAGATAAGCGGAGGAACGCTTGTTTCAGTGGGCGGTTCCATGGGACCTTCTCCGGCTCTGCCGCTGGGTGGCGGTACCTCATTGCCGGTAGTCACATGGGGCGGTATAAATGCCCGTGCGGGTGAATATCTCTCCCTGTCAACAGTCGGTGGTGAACTCCTTTGTGCCTACAGGCTTGCGCGTGGACTTGACCATGGAGCCATGCTTGTGGCTTCGGGCGAGTTAGGTGATGGCGGGGAATACCGCTTCGCCTTGTCGGGCGGTGTCGACGGTGCAATATACTGCGGCAATGGCCTCTACACGGGTGGTCGTGCCGTTGAAACGGGTGATTCGGTGGTTTTTGAGGTAAAAGGGATTGTTAATTGCGTTGCTGATGACGGCAAGGTAAAGGTTGTTGCGCCGGGTTCCGGCATGCCTTTCGGAAATATGCCTCCGCCACCTCCGCCACCGCACATGTCGGGTGGTGCAATGCCCGGTGGTGCGTTCCCTCCTCCGCCTCCATCGGCAAGAAGAGTGGAAAACGTGTATGGGTGTTCCAACCTTCCGAACTATGACCTTGACTGATTGAAAAAAAATAACGGGCAATTGCCCGTTTTTTTTTCAATCAAGGATTCTTTGTCTGTTTCGTTTTCCTGTATCGGTTGTTCAGCCCGTCAAGAATGTCGTTTGTTATGTCGTAAGTGTCGTTGGCGTAAAGTATGTTGTCGCCTATTTTTGTGAGGATGAAGTCGTAACCGTTCTTGTCGTTGTACTCCTGTATGTACCGGTTTATTCTTTCGCGCAGTTTCTTGCCTCTCTCAAAGTTCTCGCTTTCCCATTCGGCATACATTTCGTCGCGCAGGCTCATAAACTCTTTCTCCTTGCGCATTATCTCTTCGCGTTCCTTGATGTAGGCTTCTTCGTTGGTGAAAATTCTGGCATTGCATTTGTATTCGAATTGTGCAATCTCTTCTTCAATGACCTTGCGTTTGATTTCGAGTGTGGCAACCATTTTTGCCTCCTTGCTTATCATCTCCTTGTTTATGTCAAGGGCAAACTCATAGCGGTACATGATTGTGTCCAGGTTTATATAAGCAATTCTTATGCTTTTTCCGTGATTCCCTGTGAGATATCTTTCCACATTCGTGGCATTCTCGGCCTTGCCGGTCCTCTCGGTTTGCCTTTCACTGCCGCATTGGGTGAAAAGCATAAGGCACAAGACGGCCACGGTTATGGAAAATAGTGGTTTTATGTTTTTCATATTTTGTTTTTGTTTGTCTGTTTCAGCCGTCCCTTTGCGGTGTTATCTGCTGCTCTCTTTTACCCTCATGGGGTTCTCCTTGCGGGCGTCGCGGTCCTGGGATTGAGCGCATTTTATTCCACGTTGGCGCATGTTCTTGTTGCCCCCTATGTGTATGTTGGGGAAGCGCCCGTTCTTCTTTATGATAATTGTTATCGCAAGCAAAACGAAACTTATTGCAATAATTAACAGCGCAAATAATATAGTCTTGAACATTTTTGTTATATTTGTATCAACCTCCCCTGTGGGGTAATGCCGGTGTTGTTGAATCGTTGCAAATATATGCAGTTTGATTGCTCAACAAAAAAAATGTTCCGTAAAAAAAGTAAAAAAAAGCGCCGGAATGGTGCTAATTAATATAATTTTAGAATTGGATGAGCTAATTAACAAATTTAAACTGATAGAATTATGGAAAAACTGAATTTGAAACCGGAAAATGTGTTCAATTTCTTCATGCAGATATGCGAAATACCTCATGGCTCAAAGAATGAGGGTGAAATCTCGGCGTTTCTTCAGGAGTTCGGCAAGGGACTCGGTTACGAAACAATAGCCGACGCTGTGGGCAACGTGCTTATAAAGAAACCTGCGTCGCCGGGTTATGAGAACCGCAAGACCATAATATTGCAGAGTCACATGGACATGGTGTGCGACAAGCGTCCCGATGTGGAGCATGATTTCGCGAAGGACCCCATTAAGCCGTGGGTCGATGGCGAATGGCTCAAGGCGCAGGGTACCACTCTGGGCGCCGACAACGGTATCGGCGTGGCTGCGGCCATGGCCGTGCTTGCCGATAAGGAACTGAAGCATGGTCCGGTGAACTGCCTTTTTACAATAGATGAGGAGACCGGGCTCACCGGTGCCGATGCGCTTGCTCCCGAACTGTTGCAGGGCGATATATTGGTGAACCTCGATTCGGAAGATGAAGGAGAGATGTTCATCGGTTGTGCCGGCGGTGTGTGTAACTATGCCGAATTCAAGCATGTGTGCACAAAAATATCGGGCGACTTGTTCTTCATGAAGGTCGATATAAACGGCCTCACCGGTGGGCATTCGGGCGACGATATAAACAAGAACCGTGCCAATGCCAACAAACTGCTTGCCCGTTTCCTGTTGGGTGTTTCCGGCAAGTATGAGTTCTACCTGTGCGACATTTGCGGAGGCAGTCTGCACAATGCCATTCCGCGCGACGCTTCGGCTGTGTTTGCGGTACAGAGTGCCGACAAGGAGAAGGTGCGTGTCGACTTCAACCTGTTTGCCGCCGAGGTGCAGGACGAGTACAGCGCAACCGAACCCGACATGCGTTTCACACTGCAGAGTACCGACCCTGTAGGCCGTGCCATTGACCCTGCTGTAGCGAATAACCTTCTGCGTTCGTTGCACTCCGTGTTCAACGGCGTTTTTGCCATGAGTCAGGATGTCCCCGGGCTGGTGGAGACATCGAGCAATCTTGCTTCGGTCAAACGTACGAGCGACAACATCATCCTTGTTACGACAAGCCAGCGCAGTTCAATAGAGTCGGCAAGGGACAATGTGTCGTCAGTGGTGCGCACTACATTTGAATTGGGCGGTGCAACGGTCACAACAAAAGGCCAATATCCCGGCTGGAAACCGAATATGAAGTCCGAAATCCTTAAGGTCGCATGCGATACCTACAAGGAACTGTTCGGTGCCGAAGCCAAGATAAAGGCCATACATGCTGGTCTGGAATGCGGTCTCTTCCTTGAGAAGGCGCCTCATCTCGACATGATTTCCTTCGGTCCCACAATGCGCGGGGTGCACTCGCCCGACGAGCGCCTGCACATAGAGTCTACGGGTCGTTGGTGGCGTCATTTGGTGGCGCTGCTCGAGCAGGCACCTGCAAAATGATGTCCGGTGCAATAAAACCGGTGTCTCATCGTTTATAATAATGATATTCGACAATACGATGAAGTTCATTTGCCGCCTGCTGTCAGTTATAATAATTCCGGCACTCCTCGTCGCATGCGACGAGGAGGTCGGTTTCTCGGTAAATCCCTCGTTGAGGCTCAGTTTCTCGAGGGATACAATCACGTTCGATACCATATTCACCACTGTGGGGTCGCCAACGGCAGGACTCCTTGTACACAACTACAACCGTGAGTCTTTGCGCATAAGGAACGTAATGCTCGGCAGTGGCGGGCAGTCGGGTTTCAACGTGCTTGTCGACGGGCAGTACGGTACGAATATCAACGACATCGAGGTCAGGGCAAAGGACAGTATCTTCGTGTATGCGTCGGTGCGCCTCGAAAGCAATGGTGCCGATGTGCCGCTGCAAGTAAAGGACTCGCTTCTCTTTACTCTTGAAAGCGGTGTGCAGCAAAAGGTTATGTTGCTTGCCTATGGCAGGGATGTCACATTCCTGCGTGCCGAGAATGTTGCGGCAGACAGGACAATAGGCAAAGGGCATTATGTCATTTATGACAGCCTTACCGTTGCTCCCGGTGCCACGCTTACGCTCGCCGAAGGTGCAACCCTGTATTTTCATGACCGTGCATTCCTGAAGGTCGAGGGTCGTCTTCTGGCGGCAGGAAGCAAGGAGCACCCTATAATAATGAGGGGCGACAGAACGGACAATATGTTCTCCTATCTGCCCTATGACCGTGTGCCGGGGCAATGGGGCGGGGTGGTGTTCGCTTCAACGAGCAATGAGAATGTTCTTTCGCATTGCGACATCCACAGTGCAAGATACGGTGTCAGGGTAGAACAGGGTGATACGGCTGCGCAACGCATAACGATAGAGTCGTCAAAACTCTACAATTTCGACGGCAATGCCCTCGAACTCAATATGGCGCATGCGACGGTGTCGAATTCGCTCATAGCCAATGCACAGGGCAACTGTGTCAAGGTGGTGGGCGGTGATGTGTCGTTCGTACATTGCACCATTGCCAATTTCTATGTGTGGAAAGAACGTGATGTGGCATTGGCCCTGTATAATAATGCCGATGGCGAACCAGCTCCTTTGCGCAGGGCGCTGTTTGCCAACTGTATGATAACAGGTTCCCGAAGTGATGAAGTGATGGGTTACCTTACCGATTTGGGCGATACGATACCAGGTGGTTCAAATTACCGTTTCGAGAACTCTTTTGTGAATACGGTGGCCGAGGGTGACACATGTTTTGTCGATGTCACATTCGATGTACAGGAATCGTCCTCGTTTGCTGCAGGGAATTTCAAACTCATTGACCACGAGACTTTTAATTATGATTTTCACCTGACAGGCGAGTCGCTTGCCCGCGGACGTGCTTCGGATTCGTATCTGGAGGCATTGCCTTATGACCTTGACGGCGTTCCGCGCGAAGCCGGTGCCGTTGATGCCGGTTGCTACCAGTTTGTGGAACCGGCCGAAGAGTAAAGAGTACAGATAACAGAGTACAGAACCATAGGTTTCGATAACGCCGGCAGTAATAGGCCGTCGCTGACAGTTTCGCTCTTACTCGTGATGGTAAGGCAGTTTGTTTATTATGGTGTATGCCCTGTAGAGTTGCTCCACAAACAACAGGCGAATCATCTGGTGCGAGAAGGTCATCTTCGATAGCGAGAGTTTCTCGTGTGCTGTCTCATATACCTTCGGGGCAAAGCCATATGGCCCGCCAACGATGAACACAAGGCGCTTGGTCGATATGTTCTGCTTGTGTTCAATCCATGCCGCGAACTCGGTGCTGCGGTACTCTTTGCCGCCTTCGTCGAGCAGCACCACACGGTCGCCCGGTTGCAGCGCCTTAAGTATGAGTTCTCCCTCCTGCTCCTTCTGCTGTGCCTCGCTCAATTTCTTGGCATTCTTCAGTTCCGGGATAACCGCTATCTCAAACTGTGCAAAATGGCTTACCCTTTTGGTGTAGTCCTCTATTCCGGCTGTTATGTTGTTGTCCACGGTGCGCCCCACCACAAGCAGTGTAATTCTCATATCTCTTTGGTTTGAATGTTGCTGCGAAGGTACAATAAAAATGCTTTTACCTTTGCACTAATTGATGGAATTGTATATCTTCGCAAAAATAAACAGTAAAAACACACTACCATGAATGTAAAAGACGAACTTATCGACAGGCTCATTGACCTTGCGTTTGCCGAGGATATCGGTGACGGCGACCACACTACGCTCTCTACCATTCCGGCCGAGGCAATGGGAAAGAATATGCTGCTCATAAAAGAGGACGGCGTGCTTGCCGGTGTTGAAATGGCAAAGCGCATTTTCGCACGTTTCGACGAGAACCTGCAGGTTGAAGTGCTCATTGAGGACGGTGCCGAGGTCAAGAAAGGCGATATTGCAATGTATGTCACAGGCAGCGTACGTTCGCTGTTGCAGACAGAGCGCCTAATGCTCAACGTAATGCAGCGCATGAGCGGTATTGCCACAATGACACGCCGCTATGTAAAGGAGCTTGAGGGTACAGGTACTCGCGTGCTCGATACCCGCAAGACAACTCCGGGCATGCGTATTATGGAAAAGGAGGCTGTGCGCATTGGCGGTGGCGTTAATCACCGTATAGGCCTTTTCGACATGATTCTAATCAAGGATAACCATGTTGATTTTGCCGGCGGCATTGAGCAGGCTGTGTCACGCGCCAAGGATTACTGCAAGGCATGCGGCAAGGATTTGAAAATTGAGGTCGAGGTGCGCACGCTCGAGGACCTGCAGAAGGTGATTGACATGGGCGGTGTGCAGCGCATTATGTTCGATAACTTCGATACCGAAAAGACACGCAAGGCTGTTGAAATGGTTGCCGGCCGTTACGAGACCGAGTCTTCGGGCGGTATTACATTCGACACACTGCGCGACTATGCACTCTGCGGTGTCGACTTCATATCGGTAGGTGCGCTCACGCACTCGGTCAAGGGCTTGGACATGAGCTTCAAGGCCGTGAAGTAACACTTTGGCAGATTACTTTTTGCTGTCTGTCGATTTTGTTCTCTTCGTGACGAATAAATGTGTAAATTGCGCTGTGTAAGCAAAACGAGACAATGACTTGGAACGTAAAAAAGAGAACTGTTGAATATGTGATATATCTCCTCTTTTGGAGTGTGTTGCTGCTATCTCCCATTTTGGGTTCTATAATTAAGGATGTCTCTTTCTTCCCGACTTTTGAAGAAATGCTATCCTTTTGGCAGTTCTTGCTTCCTGCGCTCATATTGTTTGTTCTGAACAATAACATACTTATGCCTTTCCTTCTTTATAAAAAGAGGGGAAGGCTTTTTGTGCTCTATCTGCTCTGCATAATAGTGGCGTGTACCATTATATACATGTCTTTCCCATTGAAGGAACCGCCCGGAATCAATGATGTGCGTGTGCCGGTGAAACGCGAGGTATGGGGCTTTTTTGTCAATCCGCGCAATGTGCAGAGGTTGATAGCGGTATTCGTTCTGGTGTTCAATGTTTGTGTCAGACTGTTCTTCTTCACTATACGTCGCGATGAGCACCTCAAGGAACTCGAAAAGGAACATCTGCGCTCCAATCTTGAGTATCTGCGTTATCAGATAAATCCTCATTTTTTCATGAATACCTTGAATAATATCCATGCCTTGATTGATATTGACAAGGACAAGGCTCAGGTTGCGGTTCAGGAATTCTCAAAAATGATGCGCTATGTGCTTTATGATACATCGGTGGCGTCGGTTCCGTTGGAAAAGGAGGTCTCTTTCATGAACGGATATGTAGACCTCATGCGTTTGCGTTATACCGACAAACTGGAGATAAGGACATCCTTTGAGAAAAACACGCAGGGAATCTTTGTGCCGCCCATGCTTTTTATGCAGTTTGTCGAGAATGCCTTCAAGCATGGTGTCACTTATAAGAAAAAATCAGTTATAGATGTTGCTTTACGTGTTGACGAAACAGACGGTACTATTTTGTTTACATGCAAGAACACCATGCCTTGCAGTGTAGGGAAACCGTTGCCGGCAGTGCAGGGCGGAATAGGCGTAGAGAATGCAAGGAAACGCCTGGAACTGCTGTTTGGTCCACGGGCAAATATGCATATAAATAATGATGGCGAATGGTATAATGTTGTAATCAAAATTCCTGTATGTTATGATAAAGTGCTTGATAATTGATGATGAACCGCTGGCGGTAGTGCAGCTGGAAAAATATGTTGAACGTGTGCCGTTCATGGAGTGCGTGGCTTCGTGTACCTCGGCAACTGAGGCGCTTGATGTGCTTTCGCGTGGCAATGTCGATGTTATGTTCGTGGATATAAACATGCCAGATATTGATGGAGTGCAACTGGTGCGCTCACTCTCTAATCCGCCAATGGTGGTCTTTACCACGGCATACTCCGAATATGCATTGGACGGGTTCAGGGTGAATGCTGTCGATTATCTCCTCAAACCAATAGGGTTCGACGATTTCCTTAAGGCTGCCAACAAGGTCCATGATATGTATACGCTGCGGAACGCCTCGGTATCTTTGCGCGAGGCCGACGAGTCTGTTGCGGCAGGTGGGGAGAATGGTGACAGTCTTTTTGTGAAATCAGACTACCGCATACTGCGTGTGCCGGTGAATTCAATTGTTTATGTAGAGAGCATGAGCGAATACGTGCGCATTTTTGTAGATGGGCAGACAAAACCGATAATCTCGCTGTTGAGTATGAAGAAAATTGAAGAGGCGCTGCCTGCAGACTGTTTTATGAGGGTTCACCGTTCCTATGTTGTGAATCTCAATAAGATTAAGGAAGTTTCCAAAATGCGTATCATATACGATGGCGATGTCTATGTGCCCATAGGTGATATGTACAAGGATACTTTCTTTGAGTATATCGACAGGCATTTTGTGGGCAAGAACCGTTGAATCCGGTTCACTACACCCGAACAGTAGTGGCATTTTCTGTGTTTTGTATATATAAATGATTTAAGGTATGGAACATGAAGATTTTATGAGACAGGCTATTGCCTTGGCTGTCGAGAACGTGAAGAATGGCGGCGGTCCTTTCGGGGCTGTCATTGTTAAGGACGGAAAAGTCGTTGCAACCGGTGCCAACAGAGTTACGCTTAACAACGACCCTACTGCGCATGCCGAGGTCAATGCAATACGTGAGGCTTGTTCAAGACTTGGCACATTTGACCTCAGCGGTTGCGTACTCTACACATCGTGTGAACCCTGTCCCATGTGCTTGGGCGCAATTTATTGGGCACACATTGACAAGATATATTATGGTGCCAATCAGCACGACGCTGCTGCGGTGGACTTTGACGATTCTTTTATATATCGCGAACTGGAACTTGAACCACAGAACCGCCATAAACCTGTAGAGAATATACTCCACGATGAGGCCTTGGCGCCGTTCAATGCATGGCGTGAAAAGGAGGATAGAGTAGAGTATTGACTACCTGCATTTTATGTAAAAAACATCTCCTTTTAAAAAATAATCCTTGGAATATTTGCGTGTTCCAAGGATTTGTTATACCTTTGCAACGCAAAATAAGGGCGTAAGCCATTTCAAATGGAAGTTTGGGTGAGTGGCTGAAACCAGCAGTTTGCTAAACTGCCGTACGGGTTACCGTACCGGGGGTTCGAATCCCCCAGCTTCCGCTTATTTTTGCATGGCGCTTTCGTCTAGTGGCTAGGACACATGCCTCTCACGCATGGAACACGGGTTCGATTCCCGTAGGCGCTACAAAACAGCAAGTACGGTGAAAATGTGATTAGGACACATGCCTCTCACACCTTGTTTTTTTTAGAACACAGGTTCGATTCCCGTAGGCGCTACTTTAAGAAGAACCAATGGTTCTTCTTTTCTTTTTAATTGACAATGCCGCTTTCCGGGCTCTTCTTGGCTCAACGTAAAATTCTGAGGGATTTCATTTTCATGCATATAATTTTGCTAGTCTGAAAAGGAAAAAATCTTTATCTTTCACACCCCTGAATTGTGTTCTAAATGCTTTAATTTTAGAATTAAAAGATTCCGAAGC
>JAFQUE010000046.1 GCA_017408685.1 Bacteroidaceae bacterium
CTGTTTGAGCGGTGCATATCAGCGTTGCTGTCATTGCGTGGAAAGCGAGTTCTTTTATCCCCGATGACTGAATGAAAAGTTGTTTGCGGCAAGCAACTGCCGGCCGAATGCTCGCCATGGCGGCATGAGCGAAAGGCTGTTGCGACTGTTTTTGCAGTGCCGGGACCTTTTGCGTACTTTTCAGTCATGAAAAGTATGTGATAGAACGACAACAAAAAGAATAAACGACAACAGATTAAGGGTAAGTTTGTTGAAGAATACAAAAATTCTCATTCCTGTTCATATACTATCTCAAGAAGTATCCCCCCCAATTTTTGCTACTGAGCCGTTATATATACAGAGGAAGGGATATAAAAAAAATAAAAGCCACCATAGGCAGCTTTTATTTATGCATTGCGGGCGTGCTATCAGTTCTTGGCAGCCTCGATAGAAGCCTTACGGAAAGCCTTCATAGCCTTCTCAAGCTCCAAAGAAGCCTTACGTGCGCGTGTACCTGCAGCCTTGTTACCCTTTTCAGCCTGAGCTGTTGCGTCAGCTGCAAAAGCAGCATAAGTCTCCTGAATTTTCTCAATCAATTCTTTCATAACTGTTTCATTTAATAAGGTTAATGATGTACAAAGATAACAAAATTTGGAATATCAAGGCATAAATGTATTTTTTTTTGCGCAAAAAATGTAAAAAAGTGGTGTTTTAGGCAAAAAAGCATGAAAACGCACTATCAATTTTAGAAAAAACAGCCTCACAGCACAATATAATGAATAAAAAATGAGCAAGAACATGAACTGTTCAATGCGTAAGTTGTTCATGAGTTCGGAAGATATATCTAATAATACAAAACAAAGAACAGGAAATGGAATTGGAAATTTATTAGTATTTTTGAGATAAACCTCGAATATTTTCTGCACTCGCTGTAAAAAACATTCAAGCGAGCTTGATGTTTCTTGCTCGTTTGTTACTATATTTGCAATAAATTGCAAATAATAAGATGACAACTCCACTAACAAAACAAAATACCAAGCGGAAACAGCCGCTTGGCAATTACAGTCCGAATGAGATACTGTTCATATTCTTGTCAAGATGGTATTGGTTTGTTCTCTCCGTCCTTGTTACCACAGGCTATTCTGTATATAACATATTGACAACACAACCGGTATATACGCGCAATACCCTCGTGCATATCGAATCAAACAGCAGCAGCCTTTCGGAACAGATGGAGAATTTCGCCAACATGGGTACAGGCAAGGCTTCCACGAACGCATACAATGAAATCTACACATTCAGAGCGCCGGAAACCATCAGTGAAACAGCACGCAGAACCGGTCTGTATATAGAATACAGCAGCGAAGGGCAATTCCACAGCAACACTCTCTACGGTGACAATTTGCCGGCAACTGTGAACCTTTGTGACATGGGCATTGACAAACAAGCTTCGTTCGACATGTACATAACTCCCGAAGGAGGCTTCAGACTGTACAATTTCAGCAGTGACGGTGTCCATGACAGCACACCCGTTGAAGGAAGTTTCAACAACGACTCGATAACGCTTGTATATACTCCTATTGGAGACATAATACTTGAAAGGAATAACAATTGCCTGCTTGACCGGCCCGTGACAATAAATATCAGGCAGATAGGAATCAACAGCGCAAGCGGCAAATTGGCCGGCAGACTTTCCTTCAACGTTTCCGGTGGAGACAACAATGGAAAGGGTGGAGAGATAATAGGAATATCAATCAGCGACCATTCGATAGAGAGAGCCGATGACATACTTGAGACATTAATCCAGGTATACAATGAGAACTGGGTAAACGACAAGAACAAAGCGGCATTGGGAACTGCAGAGTTCATTGAGAAACGACTCGACAAGGTGAGTGGCGAACTTGACAAGATTGAGAGTGATATCACTGCATTCAAGAGCGACAACCAGTTACCCGACCTTGACCAGGCCATAGCAGAGAACATATCAAAAGAGAAGGAGATTGCCAAACGGAAAAGCGCACTCGACAACGAACTGGAACTTGCCGAATATATTCTCAAGAACATCAAGGACAAGGCCAAGGAGAACAATCTGCTGCCATTGAACTCAAGCATAAAGAATGTAAATATAAACTCGCAAATCGAGGCGTACAATACTTTGATGATAAAGAGGAACAATCTTGTGAGTAAGAGCAGCGCCGACAATCCTTCGGTCAAAGAATCGGATATTGCACTTGCCTCAATGCGCAGTTCAATTATAACGTCAACCGACACGCACATACGCCGTCTTAAAGCACAGAAAACCGCGTTAGAGAAAGAAATTGCGTTGACGCAGAAAGAGATTGCCAAGAGCCCGGAACAGACAACATTCCTTACAAGCGCAGAGCGCGAATTGAGCGTTAAGGAGAAAATATACATGTTCCTCCTGCAGAAACAGGCCGAGAACCAACTGTCACAAGCCTTCACTGCATACAACACACGCATTATTGCCTCCCCATCGGGAAGCATGGAACCCACTGCTCCAATGAAGAAGAAGGTTATGAGCACTGCGCTTATAATCGGTTTGCTGTTACCCGCCGTAATAATTGTCATACGCGAAGTCACAAACACCAAAGTTCGTGGTCGCAAGGACCTTGATGTACTCACTGCACCTATAATTGGAGAGATACCGCAGTTCAGCGGTTCTGCCAAGAGCAATATCAAGGAGAAGAAACAGAAGAAAGGTCGCGAAAAACTGACCATTGCCGTTGAAGAGGGAAGTCGCAACATTATAAATGAAGCGTTCAGGGTACTCAGGACAAACATCGAGTTCATGTCAAGAGAAAAGGAGAATAACATAATCATCTACACATCCTTCAATCCAGGCAGCGGCAAGACATTCTGCATTCTGAATTCGGCAATAAGTCTTGCTCTCAAGAAAGAAAAGGTATTGATTATTGACGGCGACATGCGCCACGCATCATTATCCAACTATGTCTACTCCCCCGACAAGGGCCTCAGCAACTATCTGGCTAAAGAAACAGAGAACCTTGATGATGTAACAGTCATTGATGACAAATACGAAAACCTCCACATTCTGCCGGTCGGTACCATTCCGCCCAACCCTACAGAACTGCTGGAGTCCACACGCTTTGCCGAACTCATTGAAAAAGCAAAAGAGAAATACACCTATATACTTATTGACTGTCCGCCAATAGAGATTGTTGCCGACACACAGATTATTGAGAAATTTGCCACAAACACATTCTTCATTGTACGAACCGGTCTTATGGAGCGTTCAATGCTCCCGGAACTGGAAGAAATATATAATGAAAAGAAGTTCAAGAGTCTATCGGTAATAATAAACGGCGTTGAGACCAAGGGCAGCCGTTACGGATACCGATATGGTTACCGTTATGGTTACCACTACGGCGGCTACTCATATGGCGAAAAGAGGAACAAGAAGAAAAAAGGCTAATACAACGTGAGTTCGATTCGAACTCACGTTAATATAGCACCTATCAATAAGACTATCACTCCATATCCGACGGCTAATTTTCCTTTTGAATAATTTGCACTGTCTTTATGTGTCATACAAATCCTATTTGCGGTAAAAAATCATGAATTAAATTAACCTAGTTAAAGTACTTA
>JAFQUE010000047.1 GCA_017408685.1 Bacteroidaceae bacterium
AATGCTGGCAGTAAATGGTCACGCGAAGCACAGACAAAGTTTGTGCCGCGTGGGTTACGGCAAGACAGCATTATCAATGGATCTCTTTTTCATTACAACCGCAAATATTTTGTCAACCCACACCTTTTTGCTACTGAGCCAATTTATCCCGTATGGTTAAATAATGTTAAATCATCTATTTCTAAACCCAAAACTTGCACAAATAAGCATATTTTGTGCAAAACGCTATTGGATATTTAAAAAAAATATAGAAATTTGCACTCGGTTTAAAGAACCAACAATCAATCACACAATCTATCAATATTTATATGAGACATTTTGTAAGTTATTTCAATGATTCTGTAAAGGAACATTGGGACTTGCCTGCAGTTACCAACTTCGGTAAAGAAACATACACCTACGGTCAGCTTGCCCGGCAGATAGCAAAGTACCACATTCTCTTCAAAGAGGTCGGTATATCAAAAGGTGACAAGGTTGCCCTTTACGCACGCAACTCAGCGGAGTGGGTGATAGCCTACTATGCAACATTGACCTATGGTGCCGTAACGGTTCCTTTCCTTCCCGATTTCTTGGGAAGTGCTGTTGCAGAACTCGCCTCTTTCTCAGGTTGCCGCCTTCTCATTGCCGATGATATTGCTGTCAATGCACTTAAGGGCAACTCAGTCAACTTTAGCAGGATGACTGAAGTCAAAGATTTTGTTGGCGTCATGAATATCAAGGGATTCGATGTGGTGTACGCTGCAGACGAATCTTTGACAGATGTATGCGCCGATATTGAGGAACGTTATACAGCTCTTTATCCTAACGGCATGAGTGCAACCGATGTCAACTACTATAACAATAGTTTTGACATGGAAGATGTTGCTGAAATAAGTTTTACATCGGGAACAACCAGTGCCACATCAAAAGGCGTGGTATTGCCGGCACGTTCACTCTCTGTTAACCTTGAGTTCGGTTTCAGTATCGTTCCCGAGTGTGTGGGTGGTCACATATTTGCAATTCTTCCCATGGCTCATATGTTCGGTCAGGCATTTGATGTGCTCTTCCCGCTCTCAAGCGGTTGCCACGTGTTTGTAATGCCCGGCAAGCCCACACCGGCACGTCTCATCGGTGGTCTTGGTGCTGTAAAGCCATTCATGTTCCTTACCGTGCCTTTGGTTATAGAGAAAATATTCAAGTCAAAGGTGTTCCCGGTTGTACGCAAGTACCCGGCGAAACTGTTGCTCAAGATTCCGGGACTCAGAAGAATTGTCCTTAACAAGATTCGCAGTTCGTTGCTCGCCGCTTTCGGCAATAACTTCTCTGTGGGTGTCATCATTGGTGGCGCTGCACTTAACCGCGAGGTCGAGGACCTGCTCAAAAGCATGAAATTCCCTTACACTGTCGGTTATGGAATGACAGAGTGCGGCCCGCTTATCTCATATCGCGACAAGAGCGAATATGTAAAGTATTCATGCGGTACAAAGGCTAGTCCGCTTGAAGTCCGTATAGATTCGGCAAATCCACGTCGTGTGCTCGGTGAAATCCAAGTAAAAGGCGACGCAGTAATGCTCGGATATTATAATAACGAAGAGGCCACAAACGCTGCATTCACTTCCGATGGCTGGCTCAGAACAGGTGACATGGGTATAATGGACGCCAAAGGAAACATATTCATAAAGGGCCGTTGCAAGAACATGATTCTCACAGGAAGCGGTCAGAACATCTACCCCGAAGAGATTGAGGACAAAATCAACAATCTGCCATATGTGCTGGAGTCGCTCGTCGTTGGCCGCAAGAATGCCCTTGTTGCATTGGTTGTCGCCGACTATGAGGCCGGCAAGAAGGATGGAATGAACGAGGAGGAACTCAACAGACTCATCGATACCAACGTTCTTGCCCTCAATTCAGAGTTAGCGGCGTACAGCAAAATCGGTTATACCGAAATCCGCCGCGAACAGTTTGAGAAGACTCCCAAACAGAGTATCAGACGTTTTATGTACAAATAAGACAAAAGATTCTTTATAGACAAGAGGCTGACTAAAAAGGCTCTTTTGTTGTTACGCTTGCCCGAAAATACTCATTTACGCTTAGTAAACTGCGTTTTTTCGGGCTTCGCAAGCCTAAAAATAGCTCTTTTTATCCAACCTCCCTACAGACGTGGGTGACCCATTTTACTTTTGGGTCACCCACTTGTCTGAGATGAATATCAATATTGAACTTTACACCAAGTGTGCCTGCTCCGATACCCAACCGACAAAGTTGTCGAATGATGGATTGTCCATCGGGCATATGCTGTAATGTCTTTCTGCTGTCTGTGTGCCGATAATCCAAACATTGTCAAATGATAATTCAAGAGTAAAATACCTTGCCATTTTACTGCTTGTATTTATTAGGACCGCACCATAGGCTGCCTCCGGAACAAGTATCGGTTCGGGGAAAATGTAAACAATCATTATGTGTCCGTCGTCAACATACAGTTCCTTGCACTTGAATTCGTCCCATTCCAGGTAGAACTTTCTTCCGTATATCCTTTTCATTGCCCCCGGCCAGGTATCAATCATCATGAGTTCCGTTGCTCCTAATCTGCGCATAGGTATTCCCATTACGAGACCTGGAATGAATTTGTATTGCAGGAACATCCTGTAGGCGTGTCTTCTACCTTCCGAAGGAATCCTTCTACCGAAGATTCTTTTCAATAGATTCTTTATCATGCCGTGTATGAATATAGGCTTCCCCATTCCCTAAAGAAAGCAAGTTATAAAAACAGGCGTGGGAATTTGACCTATTATCTCATTCCGGCTCTGGACTGCCTGCTGTGAATAATAAGCAAAACCCACACCTTATTGATATAATATTCCATGCGGAGCCATATACCAATAGCGTAGGCGTTCTTGCTCATCATCCTCACAGCATAGAATTGTCCAGATTCAGAATGAAGGATAAATGGGTTAACGCCCTAAATATTATTTATGTTCGCCGGTCCTGCCATTGCGAACAGTACAAAAATACATAAACTATTCCACCAAAGCAAGTACCCCGAATTAATAATACGTCTTGTCTCTGTGCATATTCTCCCTCATATTTTCTGTTCATGCTGTTGTTTTCCCCGATAAATAGGAAGTATTAAGCATTTTTGGCAAAACAACATTTGAGATTATAAATAAATTCGCTATCTTCGCGACAGTTTTATGTGAATCATGTGTTAATGCGGCAGTAGCTCAGTTGGTAGAGCATCAGCTTCCCAAGCTGAGGGTCGCGGGTTCGAGCCCCGTTTGCCGCTCCAAGCACAAGCAACCTATTAGAGGTTGCTTGTGCTTTTTACCTACTACCTATACAAAGGATTTGGGTTTACCAGTAAAAATTAGGGGGATACTTCTTGAGGTAGTATATGAACAGGAATGAGTATTTTTGTATTCTTAAACACAACTTACCCTTAACCAGTTGTTGTATATTCTTATTGTAATCGTTCTTTCTTTACTTTTTCATCGCGTGACGAAAGAATATGAAAGCAAGAGTTGAAGAAAAATACAAGTAAACAATTAAGGTTGATGACTGCCGTAGAATATCAGACGAGCAAAAGCGAGCAAGAACCTCTAAAAAGCGTTCCCTGACAATCATACAAACCTATTTTGATTTTTGGGAATAAGGTACTGCCCCCAGACTTTGCAGGTGAGGCAGGATTTGCGTTGCGTATCAACACTTGTACTTGGAACGGCCTCAGTAGTGTTGAAAATTTTTTACTCCTGAATATACTGTATCAAGAATATAATTGCTACATTTGGGAAACAATAAACAAATATGCTATGGACCTGAATGACTACAAACTTGTTCTTTTGACATGTGCTTCATCCGAGAATGAAGTGACAGGTAAATATATTAAACTTGAAAATACATTTGAATGCGATCTCAAGGGAGTGAATCTTGAATCTGGTCTCAGGCTCACTTTTTCAAACGAGCAGGATGAATATCCCGATTTCAGTTTTACAGTTCTCGAAGTAAAAGAAAATAGTTTGTTGCTCAAGAGAAAATTCGTATACTCCTCGAGTGAGTACCAAGTGGAGATTGGACCTGATAATCCCGAATGCAGGGATTGTTTCGACTTTGGTCGTTACACGTATGAATTCAGGCTTAAATTAGTGAAGAGATAATACATAAAGAAGAAGACTCTTGCCTTTAATTGTGTTCATCACCGACAAGGCAAGAGTCTTCTTTTACAATAGAGAACTGCTCTTGGGCACTCTCTTTTATTGTATGTTTACCTCGGGGAAAGCCTTCCCGTTTTCAAGAACCTCTACAGCCTTCAGCACTGTAGGGTCATCAAGGTTTATGTATTTTATGTGCTCCTGCATTCCGAGTATCTGGTATGTTATGTTGGAATACAAAGAGCGTTCCAAAAGTTGGCGCGAAGCATTTGTCTGCTCCTCATCAGCCTCAATTCCGCGTTCTTTGGCAAATGCAACAAACCGTTCGAAGAGACCGCGTCCTTTCAGGTCGGCAACAAGCGTCCCGTATCTCTTGTGGTGCGACAGGTTATGTCTGTTGGCTGTGCTGTACTTGAGCGCGAATTGTGCTATCAGGCCTTTTGCTGCAAGTTCCTGCGTGTATCGGGTTATTTCTGTTGTATCGCTCGATACGAATATGTCGGGCATTATTCCTCCGCCGCCGAACACTGTGCGCCCTCCCTTGGTGGTGTAGACAAGTTCTTCGTTCTGGTGTATGCTGTCCTGTGAGAAGAACTCGCCACGGTTGAACCTGTCAAGGAGGTCTTGTGCATAACTTTCAGCGTCTCCGTTGGTGTAGGGTTTCTGTATGCAGCGGCCCGATGGGGTGTGGTAGCGGGCTATGGTGAGTCTCATCAGCGAACCGTCGTACAGCGGTATCTGCTGTTGTACCAGTCCTTTGCCGAAAGTCCTGCGTCCTATGATTGTCCCGCGGTCATTGTCCTGTACCGTTCCTGCCAGAATCTCGCTTGCCGAAGCCGATGTTTCGTCGACAAGTATCACAAGCGGTATATCTTTGAACAATCCGTAACCATTTGCCTTTTCAATGGCAGTAGGGGCGTTGGCGCCTTCGGTATACACTATCACATCGTCCTTTTCAAGGAACTGGTTTGCCATTTCAAGCGCAACAGCCATGTAACCTCCACCGTTGCCCCGGAGATCGATTATCAATCCTTGCGGGTTGCCCTGCGCAATCTGCAGGAGGGCCTGTATGAATTCCATGTATGTATTCTCGGCAAAGCGCTGAATCTGCACATATCCCCATCTGTTGTCAATGAGGTACGCGGCCTCAATGCTCTCTACCAATATGTCATCACGTCTTATCTTTACCTTCACCAACTCATCTTCGCCATAACGCAACAGACCCAGTGTCACAAAACTGCCTTTAGGGCCTTTGAGTTTCTTCATTGCCTTCTCGTTGTCACAATTCTCTTTGCCCACGAACAGCGAGTCGTTGACTGTAATTATCTTATCGCCGGCAAGTACGCCTGCGTCCTCCGACGGCCCACCGCGTATCACCTCGCTGATGTTTACTGTATCTTCTTGGATGGTGAACCGTATACCAATGCCGCTGAAACTGCTCTGCAGGTCCGACGTCATTGCCTCTACTTCGTCTACGGGAATGTAGGTGCTGTGAGGGTCAAGTTCTTCTATTACTTTCGGAATGCTCTTCTCGATGATTGAATCGATGTCAATGCTATCGACATACTGGGCGTTGATTATTCCCAGCACCTGGCCGAGTTTGTTCTCACCCGGGTTGCTTATGTTGATTATGGTAGCAGGGCCTCTTCGTGAAAAGTGCAGTCCCGCGTAGAAACCCAATGTCAGCAGCATGAGAAACAGCAATATCTGTGTTGTCTTCTTCATTCTTCTACTATTTCTACTTATTCCTTGTTTTCAAGGTACACAGTCTCGATTCCGGCTCTTTCGAGCAGGTCTATGCCGTCGGTAAGACGGTATTTCTCGCCATATACCACACGTTTTATGCCTGCCTGGATTATCAGTTTTGCACATTCGATGCACGGCGAGGCGGTAACGTACATTGTGGCTCCGCTGCTGTTGTTGTTGGAGCATGCGATCTTTGTTATGGCATTAGCCTCGGCATGCAGAACATAGGGCTTTGTAAAACCTTCGTCGTTTTCGCACACATTCTCAAAGCCTGCAGGCGTGCCGTTGTAACCGTCTGATATTATCATCTTGTCCTTTACAATCAAAGCGCCCACCTTGCGGCGTACGCAGTATGAGTTCTCGGCCCAGATATTTGCCATGCGCATATAGCGCAGGTCCAGGTCATGCTGTTTGCTGTTGTTGTTTTCCATAGGTCAATTATTTCCGAATTGCATGTATGTGTTCTTGTCCTTGTTGATATGCAGCCAGTTGGTGTCGCCGCTGTACGATGTCGCTTCTGTGAATATCTTAAGCATTTTTCCTGCTATGGTGTCTCCCTCAAGGCTTCCCGTTGTCTGCAGGTTCCAGCAATGGAACCTGCGGGTCTTGCCGTTTGCTTCCCATTTGCCGTTTATGGCAACTCCGCTTGGCGAGGTGGCAGTGAAACCATCATCGGTGAACTGCACCGAGTATTTCTTGCCGCGGTTGTCATACTGCACCGAACCCTCACGAATGTATGTAAGCGTCCATTGGCGGTCGATGAAAATCTCGCCTATGTTGTCATCGGGAGTGCAGGCGCCAATTGTCAGCAGCAATACTGTTGCAAATATAATTCTCTTTGTCGTTTCTGCAAATGTTTTCATTCTCTTGTGTGTCATAGGTGTGGACAAATAGTCTTTATTCCGTCACGTTCAAGCAAAGGCTCTATCTGGGGTCTTCTTCCGCGGAAACGTACATATAGTTCCATGGGGTGTTCGCTGTCGCCTTTGGCAAGTATCTCATCGCGGAACGACTGTGCCACCTTCATGTTCATGATACCCTCTTTCTTGAAGCGTGCGAAGGCGTCAGCGTCGAGAACCTCAGCCCATTTGTAACTGTAGTATCCTGCAGCGTAGCCTCCTGACATAATATGTCCGAACTGCGGTGTTATGCCTGTTTCCTTTATTACCGGCATGAGTCTCAATGCCGCTGTTACGGATTGCTCGTACTCAAGAACATCACCTGCGAATGGAGCAGAAATGTTATGCCATGCCTGGTCTATAAGTCCAAGTCCCACTTGGCGCACACATTGGTATGCGGCCTTGAAGGTACTTGCCTCCTTTATCTTTGCAAGCATTTCCTGCGGCATGTTTTCGCCAGTTTTGTGGTGGAAAGCGAAATGCTTGAGGAACTCCTCTTCGGTAGAGAAGTTCTCCATTATCTGTGAAGGCAGTTCCACAAAATCCCAAAGCACATTGGGACTGCATTGTCCCGGGTATGTGACATCGGAGAGTATGCCGTGCAGGCAGTGCCCGAATTCATGCATGAGGGTATTGAACTCGTCATGACTGAGTAGAGTCGGTTTTCCCGGCAACGGTTTGCGATAGTTGGTCGACAGTGTGATGTGCGGTCGATGGTCTTTGCCGTCCTTGTCCTTGTATTGCGGTTTTATAGAGTCCATCCATGCTCCTGCATGTTTCCCCTTACGAGCAAAAAAGTCGCAATAGAGCAGTGCAAGGTACCGGCCGTCATAGTCATACACTTCCCACACCTTTACGTCGGGATTGAATACCGGAATGTCATGGTTCTGTCTGAATGTCACTCCATAGAGTCTTGTGGCAAGGTAGAATGCGCCGTGTATTGCCTGGTTCAGTTCAAAGTACGGGCGCACAAGTTCGTCGTTGACACTGTATTTTTCCTCTTTCAGTTTCTCGGAGTAGTATGCAAAGTCCCAGCGCCGGAAACAGAACTCCCTTCCTTCACATTTGCGTGCATACTCTTCAATCTCCTTCACCTCCTCGCGTGCAGCCGGCAGATATGACCACGTCAGTTTGCCGAGCATTGAGAATACCGCGTCACTGTTCTGCGCCATGCGTTCCTCGAGCACATAGTCACTGTATGTGCTGTAGCCGAGAAGTTGTGCCAGTTCAAGGCGGCTGTTCACAATCTCCTTTACAATTTCCCTGTTGTCGTTGCTGTTTCCTTTGGCGCCGATAGTGTTGTATGCCATGTACATCTGCCTGCGCAGTTCCCTGTTGCGGCAGTATGTGATGAACGGCAGGTAACTCGGGCGGTGGAGCGTGAAAGTCCAACCCTCCACACCGTTTTCCTTTGCAAGATTGGCTGCCGCCTCAATTACATCGGCCGGCAATCCCTCAATGTCATTCTTGTCGGTAATGGTGAGCGTGAAAGCGTCGGTGTCCTTTATGCTGTTTTCCTGGAACTTAAGCGAAAGGGTCGTGAGTTTCTCTGTCAACCTGCAGTAGAGTTCACGTTCTTCGCCTTTAAGGTTTGCTCCTCCTCGCACGAATGAAAGGTATGTCTGCTCAAGCAACCTTTGCTGTGCTTTGTCCAGGTTTTTGTCATCGGTTTCATATACCTCCTTTATACGTGAGAACAACTTCTCATTCAATGATATGCTGTTCTGGTGTCTGGTGCATAATTGCTGTATTTCCTCTTCAACAGCAAGTATTTCGTCATAACTGCGTGAATTTATCAAGGCATTGAATGCGCATACGACTACGCTCAATTCTATCCCGGCATAGTCTAACTTGGCTATTGTGTTGTCGAAAGTAGCCTTTGCACTCTCATTGCATATCTCTTCAATAATCCTGTTCTCTTTTTCAATACATGCCATTACGGCCGGCACAAAGTGCTCGAGTGTTATGCGGTCATATGGCACTGCACCTAATTGGGAGGTGAAAGACTGCAGCAAAGGGTTGTTCTCTTCTTTATTCCTGTTCATTTTCCTTCTGTTGCTTGTATGTTTATGCTGAATGGGCCAAAAGCGGTTGACAAGACCTTGCTGTGAACCGCATTCCGGTCATTTGCATTATATAACGCAAAATTAAGCAATTATCTTCTTATATTTTTATCCGTTTTGACAAATTTAGTATAGTTAATGTTTTTTTGTATATTACAGTTGCCTATAATGCAAAAAGGAACCCTCAAAAGAAGGTTCCTTTTTTTGCATTGGATATAAGCCTGTTACAGGTTGTATGTCCCTTCAACAATTTCTCCCATAGCCCATACAGCGCGAACGTTCAGGTCGTCGTCAAGAATCATGATGTCGGCGTCCTTGTCCTTCTGCAATGAACCCTTGCGGTCATATACGTTCATAATCTTTGACGGGGTCTCCGAAGCCATGCGGATAGCGTCGTCCAAAGGAATTTCCGCTTTCTGTACCAAAGTGCGTATAAGGCGGTCCATTGTAGCCACAGAACCGGCAAGTGCTGTGCGGTCGGCAAGTTTGCAAACACCGTCTTCGATGATTACGCGCGGGTCGAATGCAGTAGTGCTGTCGCTTGCTGCGCATGCAAGTGCGTCGGTTATTACGCAGGCGCGCTCCACGCCCTTTATGTGGTGTACAAGGCGCAGAATTGTGGGAGGCACGTGAATACCGTCGGCAACAACCTCAACAGTCATATCCTCGTGCAGGTAGATACTCTCCACTGTACCTTCGTACTTGTATTCGCGGCGTTTGTGGAAACCGGGCATTGCATTGTAGAAGTGGGTTGCGTGTGTATAACCGTTCTTGCGTGCAGCATGGATATCATCATATTCTGCCTGTGTGTGGGCTACCGACGCGAGAATGCCTTTTGATGTGATGTATTTTCCGAACTGCATTGCACCCGGTAGTTCAGGAGCAGCGTCCCAGCGCTTGATACAGTTCCACTTCTCGACAAGCGGAATGTACTCGTTGGGGTCGGGGTCCTTGATATTCTCGGGTAACTGTCCGCCGGCCATTGCCATGTTCAGGTAATGACCTTCGAGGTGAAGACCAAGTACCGGACTGTTTGGTTCTGCCATAAGTTTGGTACATGTCTCTGCAGCAGCCTCAATCATGGGTACAGTAGATGATGAAAGGGTAGGGAAGATACTTGTTGTACCATGCTTCATGTGTGCCTTTATTGCACCGCGGAAAGCCTCTTCAGTACCTTCCATGAAGTCGCAACCGCCACCGCCGTGAATGTGGATTTCAACACCGCCGGGAACTACATACATACCCTTGGCGTCAATTACTTCTGCGCCTATAACGGCAAGGTCGCAGTTTGTTACTTCAAGAATCTTGTTATCACGGATGATAACCGAACCGTCCTTCAACCATCCCTGTGGGGTGAGGATTTTGCCATTGATGATTTGCTTAAGCATAATATTTGTGGTTAGTAATTGTGTTTTAGTCCTTTATGGCGGCAAGACACTGCTTGGCACATGCCTGCAATGCTCCTTTCCTACAAAGTTATTCAAATAATTGCATGTTGTTGCTCTTTTTGATGATTTTTTTATAAAAAATGTTCACATCTCTGGTTTCGGTCTGCTCAGGGACTGGATCTTCATGCTTGTAGGATGTATTGACAATATCAATCGTTGATTTGACAAATTGTTTGTTAAATCTCTTGTATTGCTGACAAAATGATAAACATGTACTTTGGTATGTGTTTTGAAAAAAGTATCTGTGTTTCGCAAATTAGTATATAAAAATGGTTCCGGTTTTCAAAAAAAACTCCCTGCGTAAAAGAAAAATTATTTAAAAACAGTTCCTTTTTTATTAAATGCTTTGTGATTTTTTCTCTTGGTGTTATATTTGCACAGTTTCTGTGTGTTTGCAAAAAGTCACGCAAATGCACACTTTTTGTTCTGTCGGTAAAGTTGCCGCTTTGCGGTCAAATAGTAAGACAGGTTGGTGAAACGTGTATACATTATTTAATATGCCAAAATTGAGATTCGAGGTGGTTACGGCTGCCTTTGCAAAGAATGCCGTTGAGGTGCCCGATTGCGACCTGCGTCCGTCGGAATATTTTGCGGTAAAGGTCTTCAACCGCGAAAAGATGTTCAAGTATCTTCCCAAAGATGTCTACAACAAACTCATAGATGTAATAGACAACGACGCTCCGCTCGACAGTTCCATTGCCGACAGCGTTGCCGAAGGCATGAAACGATGGGCGGTGGAAAACGGCGCTACACACTATACCCATTGGTTCCATCCGCTCACGGAAACCACTGCCGAAAAACATGACGCTTTCATTGAACACAATGGCAAGGGTGGTGTACTCGAGGAGTTCTCGGGCAAACTGCTTGTTCAGCAGGAACCCGATGCTTCATCATTCCCCAACGGCGGTATACGCAGCACATTCGAAGCGCGCGGATACAGCGCTTGGGACCCCACATCACCGGCATTCCTCATGGACGATACGCTTTGTGTGCCCACGGTGTTCATCTCATACACCGGCGAGGCCCTCGACTACAAGGCACCGCTCCTGAAGTCGCTTCGTGCAGTGGACAAGGCTGCGACCGATGTGTGCCGTTATTTTGACAAGAATGTGAAGAAGGTTACAACCTACCTTGGTTGGGAGCAGGAGTATTTCCTCGTGGATGAGGGCATGTTGCTTGCCCGCCCCGACCTGTTGCTCACAGGCCGCACTCTCATGGGGCACGACAGCGCCAAGAACCAACAACTCGAAGACCACTATTTCGGCTCCATTCCCAAACGTGTAGCAGCCTTCATGAAGGAACTTGAGATTGAGGCTCTCAAGTTGGGCATTCCCGCAAAGACATGCCACAACGAAGCCGCTCCCAACCAGTTTGAACTTGCCCCGATATATGAGGAGTGCAATCTTGCCGTCGACCACAACATGCTCATAATGGCAATAATGAAGGAGGTAGCCCGCCGTCATGGTTTCCGTGTGTTGCTGCACGAAAAACCATTCAAAGGCGTCAACGGTTCGGGCAAGCACAACAACTGGTCTTTGGGTACCGACACCGGCGTGCTTCTTATGGCTCCGGGCAAGAATGACAAGGACAACCTGCGTTTCATAACATTTGTGGTAAATACGCTTGCAGCCATTTACCGCCATAACGGGTTGCTTAAAGCCAGCATAATGTCGGCCGCCAATGCACACCGCTTGGGTGCTGCCGAGGCGCCGCCGGCAATAATCTCAAGTTTCCTCGGTTCACACCTTTCGTCGGTGCTCGACCACATGGAGACAACCGACGACGTGGTGAAAATCCTCAGCAAACGCGAATTGCGTCTCAACATTCCCGCTCTTCCCGAACTCATGATTGACAATACCGACCGCAACCGTACCTCACCTTTCGCCTTCACCGGTAACCGTTTCGAGTTCCGCGGTGTAGGTTCCGAGGCAAACTGTGCGTCGGCGATGATAGCCCTCAATACGGCAATGGCCGAGCAACTGACAATCTTCAAACAGGAGGTTGACGCTCTCATTGAAAAGGGTATTGCCAAGGAAGACGCTCTGGTGCAGGTTATACGCAAATACATAAAGTACAGTAAACCTGTGCGTTTCGACGGCAACGGTTATAGCGACGAATGGCGCCGCGAAGCGTCGCACCGCGGGCTCGACTGTGAGGCAAGCGCTCCCATAGTATTCGACCGCTATCTCGACAAAGAGAGCGTGGAAATGTTCCGCAAGATGGATGTGATGACCGAAACAGAGCTCCGTGCCCGCAATGAAATCAAGTGGGAGATGTATACCAAGAAAATTCAGATTGAAGCCCGCGTGCTCGGCGACCTTGCGCTCAATCACATTGTACCCACGGCAACCAAGTACCAGAGCTCACTGCTTGACAATGTGATAAAGATGGAACAGGTGATTGGCAAGGAGGAGGGTGACCGTCTGTCGGCCGGCAATATTGAACTTGTGAAGCAGATGGCAGGGCATGTCGAAGAGATTCGCCGTCTTGTGGCCGAACTTGTGGAGCGCCGCAAGGTTGCCAACCGCATTGCCACCGAACGCGAAAAGGCCATAGCCTATCACGACTCCGTTGCCCCAATGCTCGAGGAGATACGTTCACACATCGACAATTTGGAACTTGTGGTCGACAACGAACTTTGGACTTTGCCTAAGTACAGGGAACTCCTGTTTATTGTGTAAAGGACGGTCAGCGGCCGGTTACGATGGCACCGTATTCAGGAATCTCTTGCAGGAATGTGTAACAGTTCCTTTCGTAGTCCATTCTGCAACAGTAATGTTTCAGTCCGTTGCTTACGATGAGATAGTCCACTTTCAGTGTCAGGTTGTATCTTGATATCTGTGCAAAGACATCCTTGGTAATCTTTACCGTCGGTGCTTTGTACTCGACTATGACCCTCGGACGCAGTTCCTTGTCGTACACAACCGTATCGCAACGCCTTTTCATTCCGTTAAGTGCAATCTGCACCTCGTTTGCCATTAAAGCCGCGGGGAATGCCTTGCATGTACACAGGTAATTGACGAAATGTTGCCTTACCCACTCTTCGGGGGTAAGGACCACATAACACTTGCGCAACGGGTCCAGGATTTGCGTCTTCCCGTCCTGTTCGCACAATTTTGTCTCGTATGCAGGCAAATTTAACGGTAACATTTTACTATCTTTGCGCAACGATAGTAACAAACGAGCGATAAACATTATGTTTATCACAGCGAGTGCTGTCTATTTTCGCGGTTTACTGCAAAGATAGCAATACATTTTGATTTAGAAAATAAGTATAAATGGCAAAATATACCTACGAAAGCATAATGTCGGAACTGAGGAGCGGTGTATATCGCCCCGTCTATTATCTCATGGGCGAGGAGGGCTATTTCACCGACCGCATAACCGGCTACATTATAGAAAATGCTCTCACCGAGGTTGAACGCGATTTCAACCTCACAGTCTTCTATGGTCTGGAAACCGATATCAATACAGTCATCAATACAGCCAAGCGTTTCCCCATGATGGCTGAACGTCAGGTGGTTGTGGTGAAGGAGGCGCAGGCGCTGAAAGACCTTGACCCGCTGGTGTATTATCTGCAGAATCCGCAGCCAACCACCGTACTTGTCTTTGCCCACAAGAACGGTTCCATCGACAAGCGCAAGAAGGTGGCTACCGAACTTGACCGGAATGGGGTAGTGCTCGACACAAAGAAGTACCGCGACGACCATCTGCCTTCTTTCATAGGTTCATACCTCAAGGAGAAAGGTCTCACGGCCGACCCCAAGTCGGTACTCATGCTGCGTGAATCGATAGGTGCCGACCTTGCACGTATTGCAGGAGAGATAGACAAACTTTCAATATCCCTGCCGCAAGGCACCTTGGCAATTACTCCCGAACTTGTCGAGGAACATATTGGCATAAGTAAAGAATACAACAACTTTGAACTCCAGAATGCCATAATAAACAAAGATATATACAAAGCAAACAAGATAATAAACTACTTTGCACAGAACCCCAAGAAGAACCCTATCCAGATGACCCTCGCGTTGCTGTTCAGTTTCTTCTCGAACCTGATGATGTGCTACTATGCACCCGAAAAGACCGAACGTGGTATCATGGAGTTCCTTGGACTGAAGAACTCTTGGGGCGTGGGCGACTACCTCAAGGCAATGCGCAACTACCGTGCAATGCATGTGATGGATGTCCTTCACCTCATACGCATGGCCGACGCACAGTCAAAAGGTGCCGAAGGCGCACAGTTGCCCGACGGCGAGATAATGCGTGAATTGCTTTACAAGATTATGCATTGATTGCCGAATTACCAATCCTGAAAAAAACATTCTATGACAAATAAAAATCTAAACGGTTCCGACCTCTCATTTGAACAGGACGGAAAACTATCATTCAACGAAGAAGAGCACATCTACACGCTCAACGGTACCGAAATGCGTTCGGTGAGCAGTGTCGTTGCAATGTTCTTCCGCGAATTTGACGCCGTAGGTGTGAGTTTGAAGAAATGTTGCGGCAATGAAACCGAAGCCGCCAAACTGCGCGAAGCGTGGGAGTCAAAAGGCTGTGTAGCCAGTCAGGCCGGCACCTTCCTGCACAAGCAGATAGAGGACTACCTCAACGGCAAGGAAGTGCCTGAACTACTGTGTGATGTGTGCTATGAAGGCAAGTATGTCAAATACCGCCAAACGCTTGACATTTCCCGTGAGTGGAGTTACTTTAAATCCTTTGAGCGCAACACTACTTTTGTTCCGTTCCGCACCGAATGGCGCGTGTTTGACGCCGACGCACGCATTGCCGGCACACTCGACTTTGTTTGCGCCTGTCCCGACGGCACCTATGAAATCTATGACTGGAAACGCAGCAACAAAATTGACCCCACTGAACGCAATCCATGGGCAAACGGTCTCAATGGTCTTGAACACTTGACCGATACATCGTATAGCCACTATTGTCTGCAACAGAACCTCTACCGTTATATATTGCAGAGGAACTACGGAATAAAAGTGAGTCGCATGAACCTTGTTGTCCTTCATCCCGACCTGCCCACATACAGGGTCGTGCCCATTCCTCCAATGGAGCGTGAGGTTGAATTGATTTTGAGGAAACTGCATTCTCTATGAAAAAGGACAATAGCGCAGAACTTCTTCCACTTGTCGATTCCGAGGGCAATACCATAGGCTGTGCCACGCGCGGTGAATGCCATGACGGCAGCAAGCATTTGCACCCCGTGGTACATCTGCACCTGTTTAACAGCGCCGGAGAGATATATCTTCAACAACGTCCGCTGTGGAAGGATATACAACCGGGAAAATGGGATACTGCCGTTGGAGGTCACGTCGATTATGGCGAAACTGTTGAAACGGCCCTCAAGCGCGAGGTGTGTGAGGAACTCGGAATAACCTGCTTCACACCCCGTTTCCTCATGAGATACCATTTCGAGAGTGAACGTGAAAAGGAACTTGTCAATGTATACATGGCAGTTCATGATGGTGAGGTGAAACCCACAGAAGAACTCGATGGCGGCCGCTTCTGGAGCATTGACGAGGTTGAAGAGAAAATTGGAAAAGGAGTGCTGACGCCCAATTTTGAACAGGAGTTCCGGATGTTGAAGGATTTGCTATAAGCCGTTTTTTGCTTGACGGAGTAATTTGAAGTACAATGGATACAATAGAGAGCCATAATTGGGTAGAGTGGGCCAAGGAACTGCAGAAGCGTGCCACAGTTATAACTGTGGCACGCTTTTGTTTTTATAAGAGTTTTCTCTGGCTCTCTGCGGTATGTCTCCCGTTTTGTCGCGTATGTGACATTCAAAAGAAGCGTAGTGCCTGAAAATTCTTCGAGATTGTTCAGCTCGGTTGATATGACATCATCTGGTGATACTTAACAATATTGTCCTTTCGTGCCCCGCACGGTATGAACTTAGTACATACTACGTGCGACTGATCACTGACAATATTGTCGATTGATGTTTCTTGAGAACATCACTTCATCAGTTCAATACTGCGCTTTACGAAGTTGTTTAGCGCCTCACCTGTGAGCATGTTGTTCTGCAACAGCGTTATGTCAATAAGTTGCTTTACGGTGCTGTCGCCGGCTGCATATTCGGCAAGAATGGCCTCCTTCTCGCTCTTTGCGGCTGTAATATCCTTTTCTATCTCAAAGAGTTCGTCTTTCTCACTCTGGGGAATCTCATCGTCCTTCTTGCCGCTGCGTGCGTCATACAGTGCCTTTCGGCGACTCTCGAGCGATTCTCTCTTTTCATCAATGGGCTGAAGTCTTGTGCCGCATGCGTTTTCGGCGTTTTCAAGAACGCGCTTCACGAGCGGGTGCTCCTCGTTGATGAGTACGTTGAACATGTCGGGCATTTCGCCGTAGAATGACATGCCCGGCTGTATGGCTGCCATCTCTTTCATGCGGCGCATGTACTCGGCCTGGGTAATCATTACCGGAGCAGCGTTCTCTCCCATGGCTTGTGTCTGCACGTGGAATTCTCTCTTCTCCATCTGCGGCAACTGGCTTTCGAATACTCCCGTGAGCACGTCGCGCTTTGCCTCGGGAAGAGTGCTCTGTTTCTGTTCTTCTTTTACAATGAGGTTCTCAACGGTATCGCTGTCGACACGCGTGAAACGTGTCTTCTCGAACTTACGCTCCAACAGACTGATGAGTGCCACGTCCAACTGACCGTCCATCAAAAGCACATTGTAACCCTTGTTTCTGGCATTGTCGATGAAACTGTACTCTTTCTCCTTGTCACTTGAATAGAGGTAAATGATGTTTCCGTCCTTGTCGGTCTGCTCGGCGCTTACAAGGTTCTTGTACTCATCATAGGTATATTTGTTGCCTTCGGTGTCCTGCAGCAGGGTAAACTTGCTCGCCTTGTCGTAGAAATCCTCCTCGGTGAGCATACCGTAATGGATGAAGATTTTGAGGTCGTTCCACTTTTCCTCGAACTCCTTACGGTCGTTCTTGAATATCTGGGAAAGACGGTCCGATACCTTCTTCGAGATGTATGTAGAGATTTTCTTGACGTTAGAGTCGCTCTGCAGGTATGAACGTGATACGTTGAGCGGAATGTCGGGCGAGTCTATCACGCCATGCATGAGTGTGAGGAAGTCGGGTACAATGCCTTCTACCTCGTCGGTCACGTATACTTGGTTACAGAAAAGCAGAATCTTGTTCTTCTGCAACTCAAGGCTGCTTTTTACCTTGGGGAAGTAGAGTATACCTGTGAGGTTGAAGGGGAAATCTACGTTCAGGTGAATCCAGAACAGTGGCTCATCGCTCATGGGATAGAGTTTGCGATAGAACTCTTTGTAGTCTTCGTCCTTGAGTTCGCTTGGTTTGCGTGTCCACAGCGGGGTAGTGTCGTTTATAATATTGTCTTCGTCGGTCTCTACCTGCTTGCCGTCCTTCCACTCTTTCTTCTTGCCGAATGCAATCTCAACGGGGAGGAAACGGCAATATTTGTTCAGTATTCCGCTTATGCGACTCTCGCTGAGGAACTCCTTGCTGTCGTCATCGATGTACATGATGATGTCGGTTCCGCGTTCGGCCTTGTCTGTTTCCTCGATTGTGTATTCAGGGCTGCCGTCACAACTCCATTTTACTGCCTGAGCGCCCTCCTTGTATGACTTGGTGACAATCTCAACCTTCTTTGATACCATGAATGCCGAGTAGAAACCGAGACCGAAGTGTCCTATTATGCTGTTGGCGCTGTCCTTGTACTTCTCAAGGAAGTCTGTTGCACCTGAAAGGGCAATCTGGTTGATGTATTTTTCAATCTCTTCGGCAGTGAGGCCGATACCGTTGTCGCTCACTGTAATGGTGTCGGTACCTAATGTCACCGTTACCTTCGGAGCATTGAATTCGCCTTTGAACTCACCCTTCTCGTAAAGGGTCTTCAGTTTCTGTGTAGCGTCGATTGCGTTCGATACAATTTCGCGCAGGAAAATCTCGTGATCACTGTACAAGAATTTCTTGATTACGGGGAAGATGTTTTCAGTTGTTACCCCAATGTTTCCTTTCTGCATAATATCTCTGTTTTTAAGTTTTGTAATTGTCTTGTTGTGCATTCATCGTGCACCTGCATTATATAAAACAAAAAAAATGCCAGTTGTTCTTCAACTGACATTTTGGCAGAAAGGAGATTCTGTGTCTCTATTTGGCAGATATTTTTACAGCACTCTGTTGTGTACCCGACAAACAGTGTGGCGTTACTTGTTGGAATTGTTGAGGAAGAGGCTTATGTCGAAATACATGCGGCGTGCCTGGAATTCCGGAGTAGGGTTCACGATGAGTATGTTGCAGAGTGTTTCGGTGTCGAGTTCGTGGGAAAGTTCCGAGTCGATATTCAAAGAGTACATCACATACTTCTGGTCCTCGGGGTTTACAATGCGGAATGCGGTCTTGCTGCTTTTACCGTCGCCATAACTCTTTATCATGTTTATGATGTTCTGGTGTTTGTTGACATAGGAGAGATATTCATCCTCACTTTTTCCTATTGTCTTTGCCGATATCCATGCATAGAACAGTGCGTCGAGGTTTGCCGGGCTGTATGCGAGAATCTTCTTTGCGGTCTCGTATACCTTGGGGTAGTTGTCCTCGTTGTAGTACTTCTTCATCAGTTTCTCGTTCTCGTCCTTGCCTGGTTTGTAACCGGGAGTGAATGCTTGCCCGTAATAGACAAGCGCAATGTCATCGGTGTCAAGGAACGGGTCGTCACTGTTGAACACCTGTACTATGTCGTTGAAGTAACTGTTCTCGTTCTTTACAATGTCCTCAATTGTGGCTTTGTCCAGCAGAAGCTGTGCTTTGACGAACGAAGCTGTCACAATCAGTACCGATATGATGAATAACTTTCTCATTTATGTGTGATTAGATGTTGAATTTCAGTATTGTTCCGCTGTTGGCAGGAACTGTTATCCTAACCGCGTCGTATGCGTTGAGTGGTTGCTCGGTGGTGTTGCCGCTGAGCAGGTCCTTTGCCTTTCTGGGCTTGTCGGTGCAGGTGACGCCGAAGAATGCGAATGCTTCCTCGGGTATTGTCACGTCACACTCCTTGTCGCTGTCGCTGAAATTGGTGACAATGAGCAGGAGTTCCTTGTCTGTGCCGCGCAGATAAGAGAATATGTGGTTGCAGTCGTACTTCTCGCTGCAAGGGTTGGCATACTGCAAACCATAGAAGAGTCCTTCCCTGAGTGCTTCGCTGCTGTTGCAGAGGTTGAGCAGGTTGGAGTAGAAAGTCTGCAGTTCCTTCTCCTTTTCGGTCAGCTGTTCGCCTGTGTAGTCTCCATTGCCTTTCCAGCGGCGCAGGGTGTCTATGCTCCAGTAGTCAAAGATGGTTGTTCTGCCGTCTACACCGCTGTAACCCTCTTTGTCCATGCCCCTCTCGCCCAATTCCTGACCGGCATACAGCATGAAAGGCTGTGTGCCTACTGTTGCCGAAACAATTAGTGCCGCTAACGCGCGCTCGGCGTTTGCTGCAAAGAAATCCGACGCAATGCGCTGCTCGTCGTGGTTCTCGAGGAAGGTAAGCATGTTATGGCGTATGTCGGCAGTGTTCTGCAGTGTGTAACTTATGTCGTTTGCCGAAACCTGCCCATTCATTACTCCACGCAGTGTGTCGTAGAGACCTACTTTGTCATAAAGGTAGTCAAAACAGCCTTGTTTGATAAAGAGACGGTAGATGTGCGGCTGATAAATTTCACCGATGAATATTATCCCGGGGAACTGCTCCTTGATTTTGGGGACAGCCCAAGCCCAGAACTCCACAGGTGTCATCTCCACCATGTCGCAACGGAAACCGTCAATGCCTTGTGCCGCCCAGTATTGCAGAATCTTGAGCATTTTTACCCATGTGTTGGGCACCGGTGTGAAAATGCGGTTGCCGGTGCGGTAGTCGATTCCGTAATTGAGTTTTACGGTGTCGTACCAGTCATTGCGCGACGGGGCGCCGAAGCAGTCGTTGCCTGTTGCGCGTAGCGGTTCCTCGCTGTACTCGGTGTCGGCGCACTCTTTGGCGTCGAGGTTGCAGCCGTAGGACTGGTTACCGAGGTAGTAGAAGTTGTTGTGTCCGGCGAAGAACGCATTCTTGTCGTCGAACTCTCCGAATGGATATGTGCCCTCCGGAGTGTTGTCACTATTGTAGTGGCGTGCCACGTGGTTGGGTATGAAGTCCATAATCACCTTGAGACCGGCCTTGTGCGTGCGGTCGACGAGTGCTTTGAACTCATCACGGCGTTTGTCCACGTTTACGGCAAGGTCCGGGTCGTTGTCATAGTAGTCCTTGATGGCATAGGGCGAACCGGCCTCACCCTTTACAATGGCCGGGTGGTCGGCGGCAATGCCATGCTGCTGATAACAGGTGCGGGTGGTGTGCTCAATCACTCCTGTATACCACACGTGTGTGGCGCCAAGGTTGCGTATCGCGCGTAGCGCTTTTGGTGTTATGTCATTGAACTTGCCGCATCCATTCTGCCGGATGGTGCCGCCTGCAACACAATCGGCATTGCTGTTGCCGAAAAGTCGGGGTAACAACTGGTAAATTATTATACGTGACATATATGGTGGTTTTTATTCTTCTCCAATGGATTTCCTTATTTTTGCAATAAGTCCCTGCTGCACATTGCCGGGGCCGCACTCTATGAATTCTGTGGCTCCGTCGTTAATCATGTTGGTTATTGCTGATGTCCAACGCACCGGTGCTGTGAGTTGTGCAATCAGGTTTGTCTTTATTTCCTCGGGTGAGGTGTGGGGTTGTGCGTCCACGTTCTGGTATACAGGACAACGTGGAGTGTTGAATGTTGTCCCATTGATTGCCTTCTCGAGTTCTTCCTTGGCCGGCTGCATGAGTGGGGAGTGAAATGCACCGCTGACGTTCAACGGCAGTGCACGTTTTGCACCGGCAGCCTTGAGTGCTTCGCAGGCCTTGTTCACGCCTTGAACCGTGCCTGAAATGACTACTTGTCCGGGGCAGTTATAGTTTGCTGCAACCACAATGTCTCCCTGTGTGTTCACATCGTTGCATATTTTTTCCACAATCTCGTCTGCAAGTCCCAGCACGGCGGCCATTGCCGATTGCTGCAATTCGCATGCCTCCTGCATGGCAAGCGCGCGCTTGCATACAAGTTTCAGACCATCCTCGAAACTGAGCGCGCCGGCAGCCGTGAGGGCCGAAAGTTCGCCAAGCGAGTGTCCTGCAACCATTGCAGGTTCGAAATCATTGCCAAGAACAATGGTCTGTATAACTGAATGCAGAAAAACGGCCGGCTGTGTAACCTTGGTCTGTTTGAGTTCCTCGTCGCTGCCGCTGAACATTATATCTGTAATCCTGAAACCGAGAATTTCATTTGCCTTCTCGAAATACTCCTTTGCAACAGGGTAGTCCTCATACAAATCCTTTCCCATGCCGCTGAACTGGGCACCCTGTCCTGTAAATACATATGCTTTCATATTGAACAGTCTATTTCAGTGCACAAAGTTACTTATTTTTTCTATCATGTCCTTGATAAATCCTTACATATAATATTAATGTTTCTAAAATCTTCGCCTTTTTTAATATTTGTTATGTTAAAACCGGTGCTATTTATAAGTTGTATCAATAACTGCTATTGGTAATTTTGATAGATGGGCTGTGATAAATATTAGGTATAGATTGTATTTTTGTGGAAATTTTGTAAATTTGACAATTGATAACGTTTGTAAAAATAGTTAATTAAATAATAATCAATTAGTTATGTTTAAAAATTTCCCTGGGTACAAGGTTCTTGAAGGAATCCAGAAGAAAAAATCCCACAAGAGAGAGAGAAAATTCCCTCTGAATGCAATCAAACTTATTTTCATTGTTGCAATCACACTTGTGATAGCAATGTTGCCAACCGAGTCATTCGGTATTGAAGGTCTCACAGTGGTTCACCAGCGCATTATTTCGCTGTTTGTGTTCGCAGCCCTCATGTGGCTCACCGAGACAATGCCTTCATGGGTGACATCAATGGTTGTGGTAACAGTAATGCTGTTTACCATCTCCACCAGTGCATTCTCCTTCCTCCGCCCCGAGGGTGGTGTGGGTCTGGTACCGTTCAAGAGCATTTTTGCTTGTTTCTCTAATCCCACAATCATGCTCTTCATCGGTGGTTTTGTACTTGCCATTGGTTTGACAAAGGTGAAACTCGATGTGGCTTTGGCACGTGTGCTCCTCAAGCCTTTTGGAACACGTTCCGAGATTGTGTTGCTCGGTTTCATCCTTGTTACAGCAATCTTCTCGGCTTTCGTGAGCAACACTGCGACAGCAGCCATGATGTTGGCTTTCCTTACCCCTGTGTTGCGCTCACTCCCAGCCGACGGTAAGGGCCGTATAGCGCTTGCGCTTGCAATTCCAGTAGGTGCCAACCTCGGCGGTATGATGACACCTATCGGTACACCTCCTAACATGATTGCACTTGACTACCTTTCATCACAAGGTATGGGTATCAGTTTCGTTGACTGGACCATAAAGATGGCACCGTTTGTTATCGTTCTTCTTGTTCTCGCATGGATTCTCCTGCGTTTTATGTTCCCGTTCAAGCAGAAGAACATCAAGATTGAGATTGAGGGCGAAATTAAGTGGAACTATAAGACATGGTCAGTAGTCGTAGCCTTTGCTCTCACAATATTCATGTGGATGTTCGGTACTGACCTTTGGGGTATCGATACAAACGTTGTTGCAATGATTCCTGTTGCCATCTTCTGTGCTACGGGTATTCTCACACGCCGCGACCTTGAGGAAATCAACTGGAGCGTGCTTTGGATGGTTGCCGGTGGTTTTGCACTCGGTGTTGCCCTCAACTACAGCGACGCGAACTCGGCAAGTCTCAGCAGCCTCATTGTGAAGTCTGTTCCGTTCGACAACTTCTCACCGCTGGTTGTGATGATTCTTGCAGGTCTCATCTGCTTCGGTTTCTCTAACTTCATCTCTCACTCGGCAGCAACATCTTTGCTTGGTCCGGTGCTTGGTGTGGTTGCAAGCGGTCTTGGCACAGCTCTCGACGGTTATGGCGGTCCTCAGGCTATGCTCGTAGGTATTGCAATTGCGTCTTCAGTTTCAATGATTCTCCCAATCAGTACACCTCCTAATGCCATTGCCCACTCAACCGGTTTCATAGAGCAGAAGGATATGATGAAGGTTGGTATAATCGTAGGTCTTTTGGGTATTGTACTCGGTTACGCAATGCTCATTTTCATTGGTTTCTGATAACTGCATAAAGTAACGCGTTATTATAATATTTCTGCCTCACAGAACTCATTTTGGAAAAGAATGATGGTTTTGTGGGGCAGATTTCTTATATTCGCACCTGAAATATTTATCCAACTATGGAATTAAGACAACTGAAATATTTTGTCAAGAGTGCCGAGTATCTGAATTTTTCTGTTGCTGCCAAGCACCTGTATATTACACAGAGTACCCTTTCGCAACAGATAAAGCAACTGGAGTTTGAACTCGGGTTTGAACTCTTCCTGCGTAACAGCCGCCATATATCGCTCACCGAGGCAGGCGAGGAGTTCCTGCCTTTTGCCCGCAAGACAATCCTGGATGCCGAGGACGGTGTACAGCGTCTGCACGACCTGCAGCATGTGAAGGCCGGCAAACTGCGTGTGGGTGTAACATACAGTCTTAGTACTGTACTTACAGAGGGGTTGCTCGAATTCATGAAAGTGTTTCCCGATATTAAACTTGAAGTATGCTACAAGACTGTCAACGAACTCCTTGTGCTGCTCAAAGAACAGAAACTGGATTTTGTCCTTTCTTACAAGCCGCTCTTTGACGCGCCCGATGTGGAATCGAAACCGCTTTTCGAAAATGCCTTGGCACTTGTGGTTTCAAAGGAACATCCTCTTGCTTCGCGAAGGCGGATAGGGTTGAATGAACTTTCCGATATTCCTTTGGTGCTTCCGTCACATGACCTGCAGGCGCGTATGATGCTTGAGCGCCTTATTGCCGGCAAAGAGGTAGAACTCTCATCGAAACTTGTGCTTAACGAAACCAACATCCTGCTGCAGATGGTATCCACCGGCAGTTATTCTACAATACTTTCAACCTCTGCGGTGTTCGGTAACTCACGTTTCAGGGCCATTCCAATAGATGACCCGGCAAACGTGATGGAAGCGTCGCTCCTGCGTCTCAAAGGCAGTTATGAGAAGGCTGCCGCAAGGGAGTTTGTGAAGATATTGCTAAATACCGAGGCTGTACGCCGCCGCCATGTCAACTGGTTCGATTAATTAATAAGTTATATATATATGGTTGAGAAATACAATGCTGTAAAGAGAATTCCGAGTTTTGATGTCGATATGTCGTCGACTTTGAAACCGTCATCTTTCTTGAATTATGCCCAAGAAGCAGCAAACATACATGCCGATTGCATTGGTGTGGGTTTTGATTCCATGCACGTTACCCGCAAGGGATGGGTGCTTGCCCGTATGCATGTGAAGTTCCATCGCCTTCCCAAGTGGCGCGATATAATCAATGTGCAGTCATGGCACAAGGGTGTTGCCGGGTTCCAGTTCTTCCGTGACTTTGTGGTCTTCGACAACGAGAGCAGGGAGCAACTAATTTCAGCAACGACATCATGGTTGGTTATAGACATAGACACACGCCGCCTTTCAAAGTTTCCCGAACTTGTGGAAAGTGAGGACAAATGCATTAAAGAGGACGTCATTGCCGAACAGGCTCCAAAAATATCAATGCCCAAGGAAATCACGCCCGAATGTATTGCTGTAAGGGATGTTACATATTCCGACCTTGACATGATGGGGCACGTGAATAATGTGAAGTATACCGAGTGGTCTATGAATGCCATTGAGCTTGAGGTTACTACAACACGTTGCCTTAAGGAACTTGTAATCAACTTCAATAATGAGGTTAAGCCAGGTGATAAGGTTGAACTCTATCGCCACAAGGAAGAGGGCGAGAATGGCGCCATTGTATATTTTATCGAGGGGCGTGTAGGTGGTAAATCTTCGTTCATAGAGAAACTTGTATTCTGATTAATATATTAAAATTGATGAATATGATGACTTTGAAGAAATTTGCAGTTTGTTCGATGATTGCCTTTGCTGGTATTCTACCTTCACTTGCACAGAGTGATGTGGTAATAAATGAGGATATCATCACCGGTTATTTCAATGCTTCTATAGCTGATGACGAGGTTTCATTTGATGATGCATCGTTGATTCCTATAGCAGAAATACCTTCGGTAAGAGAAAAGATATGGAACATTTGGAAAAGTGCCGTGGAGAACTACGACGAAGAAAAACTGATTCCGCTCGATATCCTTGAGAACAGAAAAAGCGGTTCTTGGGAACTTCCCTCATCGTTGGAACCCAATGCTACTATGCCATATTATTATGGATGTAATGAATATCCAAGTTATAATGCCGATAGCATATATCCTCTTTTCCTGTACATGCACGGTTCGGGAGACAAGGCGCAGGAGTGGGAGACCGGTATTGGCCTTTCATTGCGCCGTTTCTACAGTCCGGGAATATATTTTGTTCCGCAGATACCCAACGCCTATGGCGAGTATTACCGTTGGGCAATACAGAGCAAGCAGTGGGCTTGGGAGAAACTGTTGCGTCTGGCTTTTGTGAGCAAGAATGTAGACCCTAACAAGATATATTTCTTCGGTATCTCCGAGGGTGCATACGGAAGCCAGCGCCTTGCATCGTTCTATGCCGACTACCTTGCAGGTGCCGGTCCCATGGCGGGCGGCGAGCCGCTGAAGAATGCACCCATGGAGAATGTCGCCAACATCGCCTTCTCGTTGCGTACAGGTGCTCTTGACGACGGTTTCGGGCGTAATATCCTCACGCAGAAGGCACTCGAGGTGGCCGACGCACTTGAAAAGGAGCACCCGGGATACTACAAACATAATATCGAGGTTATTGAGGGCTACGGCCACAGCATTGACTACAAGCCCACAACTCCATGGCTGGCAAAGTTTACCCGCGACCCGCACCCCGACTATGTATATTGGGAGAACTATGCCATGTACGGACGTTATCGTGAGGCTTTCTACAACATTAGAGTCATTGCAAATGCGACAACAAGTTCCAGTGCGCGTGCATGCTATGAACTCAAGAGGGACGGCAATACCATAGACCTTAATGCCAAGATTGTGAACTATTCCACTTCATACACTCAGGGCGGTATCGATATGTACTTCAATAAGAAATACAGCAAGGCAAGCAAGGGAAAGCTCAGGATATATCTCAATGAGGATGAATATGACCTCTCACAGCCGGTGAAGGTTATCCTTAACGGTACGGAGATTTTCAACGGAATGGTATCTCCGACACTCGGGACAATGGTGGAGAGTTGTGCGCTCTTCTATGACCCTGAACGTCTGTTCCCGGCTGCCATTGATGTTGATATCGCTGCCAAGAGTGCTGTGCCTACATCCATTGATTGTGTGAAGGAAAAGAGTGTTGAATGCAATGACGGTGCCGTATACGACCTTACCGGGCGCAGGGTAGTGGAACCTGCAACGCAAGGCGTGTATATAAGCAACGGAAAGAAAATTATGCTTAAGTAACAAATAATATAAGATTAGTAAAAACACCAAACGAGTCCCCGGGGACTCGTTTGGTGTTTTATTCTTCCACTTCAATTATCTCTACCTCCTTTATTGGCCTTGCCAGTTGCTCTCCTTTTATATATACTTTAGTCATCTCCTGCTTGGCATTGCTGTGTATTGTAATGCTTGTGCGGAATTTCTTTGGTGCCTTGCGCGTGCCGTCGTATGTGACAAATATTGTATCACTCTCGCCCGGCTTTATCGCATGCTTGGGGTAGCGGTTGCTTGTGCAACCGCAAGAGGGAAGTATCTGGTGTATGTACAGGTTGGCGTCACCGGTGTTCTTGAACAGGAAGTAACAGTGTTGTATCACATTGTCGGCACCGAATGTGCCAAGGTCAATGGTTGTCTTGTCAAATGCAATCTCAGCCTTCTGCGCAGTGGCAGAGAGGGAAAGCATTATTACGAATGCTGATGATATAATCTTTTTCATAGTCTTTCAATTTACCTGCAAATGTACGTCAATAACTTATAAAACAAGTAAAAAAAGAGGCATTTTAACCTCTTTTCACTTGTTTAACTCCCTTTATGCCCTCTATTTTGGCAATGAGTTTGTTCAGTTTTGTCCTGTCGTTGACCATGAGCGACAGTGTTCCCGAGAAGAGTGTATCGTGCGACTCTATGTTTATGCCGCGCATGGTGATATCCTTCTCCTGGTTAATGAGCGATGTTATGTTGGTTACAATGCCAATATCGTCGTGCCCCACAATGCGCAATGTCACAGGGAACAGCGCACCGTTGCCTTCGACCTCGCTCCAGCGTGCCTCTATTATGCGGTAGGGATAACGTTCCTGCAATTGGGCTGCGTTGGTACAGTCCTTGCGGTGTATTGATATTCCGCCGTTTATGGTCACAAAACCGAATATATCGTCCCCGAACATCGGTGAGCAGCACTTCGACAGTTTGTAGTCCACTCCCTTGAGGTTACGCTCAATCACAAGCACGTCGTTTGAACCTTTGGTCTCCTTGTCGCTTACGAACGTGAACTCTCCGGCGCTGCGTGCAGCCTCTCCCGACTCGCCCTCGGGACTTATGAGCACCTGATAACGCTTGAGTACATCGGCAATGTCAATGCGCCCTTCGGCAACATTCTGGAAAAAGTCGCTCAAACGCTTGAAACCCATCTTGCGTATGAGGTGGTCCATCACCGATTCATCAAACTCAATCTTGTGGTTCTTGAGTTTACGTATTACAGCTTCGCGTCCCAAGTCGGCCTGCTTGGCACTGATTTCCTTGAGCGCCTGCCTTATTTTGCTACGTGCACGGCCTGTCTGTGCAATATTGAGCCATGCCTGTTTGGGTGACTGACTGTTCGATGTTATGATTTCCACCTGGTCGCCATTGTTGAGCACGTGACGGATGGGCACGTTGCGCCCGTTCACGAGTGCGCCTGTACATCTGCAGCCCAGACCGGTGTGTATCGAGAAGGCAAAGTCAAGGATTGTGGCACCTTTTGACAGACGGTACAGGTCGCCCTTGGGTGTGAAGATGAAAATTTCATCCTTGTAGAGTTCCATCTTGAACTTGTTGTCGCTTGCCTCTTCTTCGCTGAGGTTCTGCAATGTGTCACGTATGGACGCAAGCAGGTTGTCAAGTCCTTTTTCGCTCTTTATGCCCTTGTAGCGCCAGTGGGCCGCAAGACCATGCTCGGCCACGGCGTCCATGCGCTCTGTACGTATCTGAACCTCTACCCAGCGCCCCTCGGGGCCCATCACTGTGGTATGCAACGACTCGTATCCGTTGCTTTTTGGCACCGACAGCCAGTCGCGCAAACGGTGCGGGTTGGGGGTATACATGTCGGCAATCATTGAATATACGTGCCAGCATTCGCTCTTCTCGTTCTGCGGTTCGCTGTCAATGATTATTCGTATTGCAAAGAGGTCATATATCTGCTCGAAAGGCCTCTGTTGCTTCTTCATCTTCTGCCAAATGGAGTTGATAGACTTTGTGCGACCTTTAATGCGGTACTTGAGGTGCGGCATCATCTTCAGGTTTTTCTCTATTGGTTTGATGAATGACGCTATGTAGTCCTCGCGAGAAGCAGCCGTCTCTTCGAGTTTGCGGCTCAGTTCGGCATATATTTCTGTTTCGGTGTAACGCAGGGAGAGGTCCTCCATTTCCGATTTCAGTTTATAGAAACCGAGTTTGTGTGCAAGCGGAATATATAGTTTCGAGGCTTCATTGGCAACCATGCGGCGTGCGTTGTCGTCGTCACTTGCAGCCAAGCGGCGCAACATCACCAGTCGGCTGGCAATCATGATGAGGATTACGCGCATGTCGTTGGTGAACGAAAGCAACAGATTCCTGAAGTTCTCGGTCTCTATGGTAGGGCTCTTGGCATAGAGCGCATTTATCTGTGCAAGGTTCTCAAGTATATTCGCGGCACTCTCGCCAAGGCGCTCCTTTATCTCCTCAATGCCCGCCGTGCCGGCCTGCAAGGAGCGGTTGAGCATAATGCTCATTATTATCTCGGGTTGGAAACCGATTTCCTGCCCCACAATCATTGCTGTCCGGAGGTCAAGTATTATGGGATTGAACCCGAAACTGTCGCGTGTGATTTTTCCTTGTTCAACCGCTTCGGTTATCCTTTTCTTGAGGAATGTGAAATTGCCTGCAGGCAACCCGCCGTCAATGCTTTTCCTGAGCATTATGGTTAGTTCTTTTACCTCTCTTTTTTCCTCCGCTGTAAATTCTAAAAGTTCCTGCATAATGTTTTCTCGTCATTTTATTCCGCGAAGATAGTTCTTTCTCATTAAAAAAAGTCTTTTTTTTGCCATTTATGGATTTTATTTCTATATTCGCCTGATTAATTAAGAAAACTTTAACTAATTGTATTATGATAAGCAAAGCAGATCAGGCTCTCTTGAGCAAGAAAGGCATTTCGGCCGAACAGGTTGCCGAGCAGTTGAAAACATTCAAGACCGGGTTCCCGTTCCTAAAGATTGAAGCGGCTGCAACCATTGGGAAAGGTGTGCTGGCACCATCCCCGAGTGAGATTGAAGAGTACCTCAAGGTATGGGATTCCTATTGTGCCGAGGGTAATGCAATCCTTAAATTCGTCCCGGCTTCGGGTGCTGCAAGCCGAATGTTCAAGGACCTCTTCGCTTTCCTCAGTGCCGAATACGATGTTCCTACAACAGATTTCGAGAAGAATTTCTTTGCCAACATTGAGAAGTTCGCATTCTATGCCGACTTGAACGAGGTTTGCAGTAAGAACAAGTCAATGACCGTAAAGGAACTCATTGAAAAAGGACAGTACAAAGATGTGGTTTTCAATCTGCTCGACTTTACAGGCATGAACTACGGTTCCCTACCCAAAGGACTGCTCAAATTCCACAACTATGAGTGTTGTCCACGTACATCGGCCGAAGAGCATTTCGTTGAGGGTGCTCTCTATGCAGCGACCGATGGAGTAGTGAAACTGCACTTTACCGTTTCTCCCAACCACAAGGCTCTTTTCGAGGAACTGGTTGCGGAGCGCAAGGCTTGTTACGAGGAAATGTTCGGCGTTAAGTATGACATCACATTCTCGGAACAGAAGCAGTGTACCGACACAATTGCCGTGGACGCAGAGAATGCTCCATTCCGTGAGAACGGTGCTTTGGTGTTCCGTCCCGGCGGCCATGGTGCCCTCATTGAGAACCTTAATGACATTGACGCCGATGTAATCTTTATAAAGAACATCGACAACGTTGTCCCTGACCGTCTTAAACCCGACACTGTTACGTACAAGAAACTGCTTGCCGGTATTCTCGTGAGCACACAAAAGCAGGTATTCAAGTATCTGAACCTGATTGACAGCGGCAACTATACACATGAACAAGTTGAGGAAATGATTCACTTCCTGCAGAATAACCTGCAGTGCCGCAACAGCGAAATCAAGGAGATGGAGGATTGTGACCTTGTCCTCTACCTGCGCAAGAAGTTCAACCGCCCCATGCGCGTGTGCGGTATGGTAAAGAATGTGGGCGAGCCCGGCGGCGGCCCGTTCCTTGCATACAACCAGGACGGTACAGTCTCACTGCAGATTCTTGAGAGTTCGCAAATTGACATGAACAATGCCGGCGCAAAGTCTATGTTCGAGAACGGCACACACTTCAACCCTGTTGACCTTGTGTGTGCAGTCAAGGACTACAAGGGCGAGAAGTTCAACTTGCCTACATTCGTGGACAAGAATACCGGTTTCATTTCTCACAAGTCAAAGAACGGTCGCGAACTCAAGGCAATGGAGTTGCCCGGTCTTTGGAACGGCGCAATGAGCGATTGGAACACCATCTTTGTCGAAGTTCCTCTGGTTACATTCAACCCCGTGAAGACTGTGAACGATCTGCTTCGCGAAGTACACCAGTAATATCACACTGTAAATGTGTTAAAATAAATCCGCCACATATGTTGTGGCGGATTTATTTTGTTAAAAATCAGTTAATTAGCGTAAAAATAACTAAAAACAGCGATTCGGCGGTACATATTCTTTTGTGTTTTGTCCTTTTTTGTGGTAAAATTTGGTTTTTGGTATGTGAATTCCATAAATTTGTTCCAAAACACAATTAATTATGGAAAATAGAAACATTCAATTGTCCGAAATAAAGACCGACCGCATTCTGCTTGGCGATTTTGACAAGGCTGATATCTTTTCGCGACCCATGCGTAACAACCATCTTATACTCGTGCTCTGTACCCAAGGGGAAATAGAGGTCGAAGTGAATTATGTTTCGTACAGGCTCAAGAAGAATTCCCTGGCGACCCTTCTGCCGCTTGATATCGCGACCTTCAAGGAGAAGAGCGATGATTTCAAATGCAAGGCCCTTCTGCTCACCCAGAATGTCTATTCGCCAATGATAGCCAATCTTGACATATCTCATTTCAAGGAATTCAAGCAAATTCCTGTAGTCACCTATGAGGAGACATTCTTCAATATGATTCTGCAACTCTTTACAATGCTTGAGAAAGCCAAAGAAATACTTGCCTATGAAGATTTTGAAGCTTACACCGAAAGAATGATTCTCGCTTCGTTCGTATTGCAGAAGAGTTACATCAAGCGCATCTCCAAGGATACAAGGCCGTTGCCGGGTGTGGTAATGCGCAAGCGTGAATTGTTCAGGAAGTTCGTGGAGGAGATTGTGAACTCCCACACTGTATCGCGCGAAGTGCTCTTCTATGCCAACGAACTTGGTGTGAGCGCGGGTTATCTTAACGAGGTATGTAATGAGGTGTCTACTCATTCGGCTAAGGAGATTATCGACTCGGCTGTAGCAAGCCGCTTGAAGTATGAACTTTCTTACACAGGAAAGACAATACAGGAACTTGCCGACGAGTATAACTTTCCCAGCCAGTCATACTTCAGCCGTTATTACAAACGCCTTACCGGTATGACCCCCAGTGAGTTCCGCAAGAAGAGAAACGGGGTGGAATAGTGAGGTGTTCCCTTTGACAGGCATTGATAAAATGCTTTTCCTTGCATTTCCCCGCCATTTGTATTATCTTCGCTTTGTATGGGCGAAGATATTTTTTATTACAACGAATTCGGCGCATATCTGCGCGGCATTTTCGGCTGCAAGGTTCAGAAGATAACCCTTGACGGCGGTTTCACCTGTCCTAACCGCGACGGAAAGGTAGGGCGTGGCGGTTGCACATACTGCAACAACCAGACGTTCAACCCCGCCTATTGTCACAGACATCTGCCCGTAAAGCAGCAGATGTTGGAAGGAATCTCATTCTTCTCGCACAAGTACCCCGACATGCGTTATCTTGCATATTTCCAGGCATACACCAATACATATGACTCCCTCGAAAATCTCAAGCAACGTTACCAGGAGGCTTTGACCGTTGAGGGTTGTGTGGGGATAGTAATTGGAACACGCCCGGACTGCATGCCGCCCGAGCTGCTCCTTTACCTTCAGGAACTTGCCAAGCGTACCTTTGTGCTTGTTGAATATGGCATTGAGAGTGTCAATGACACTACGCTCAAGCGCATAAACCGCGGACACGATTATACTTGTGCCGTGGACGCTGTGGAGCGCACGGCTGCACATGGGATTCCTGTCGGTGCACATATAATCCTTGGTCTTCCGGGTGAGGACAAGGAGGAAATCATGCGACAGGCGACTGTGCTCTCGCGCCTGCCGTTGACAACGCTCAAACTGCACCAATTGCAACTTATACGTGGCACACGCATGGCGGCCGAGTACAGTGAGTGCCCCGAAGATTTCAAGTTATTTGAACTCGACGATTACATTGAAACCGTTATTGACTATGTTGAGCGTCTGCGCCCCGACATTGTACTCGAGCGTTTCGCTTCGCAATCGCCCAAGGAACTGCTCATTGCTCCCGACTGGGGACTCAAGAACCATGAACTTGTCGACAAGATAAAGCGCCGCATGCGCGAGCGCTCTACCTGGCAAGGACGGCTATACAAGTAAAAACCGTAGGCTTCGACAATATGAGCAGCTGAAGGTCGCAGGTAGCGTGGCAATGCGTGGCAAAGTCACGCCCTGCGGGTCGCGAATAGCGAGTGTTGTCAAAGGTGATAGTCGTAGGCTTCGACAATATGAGCAGCGGAAGGTCGCAGGTAGCGTGGCAATGCGTGGCGATGTCACGCCCTGCGGGTCGCGAATAGCGAGTGTTGTCAAAGGTGAAAATCGTAGGCTTCGACAATATGAGCAGCGAAAGGTCGCAGGCAGCGTGGCAATGTCACGCCCTGCGGGTTGCGAATAGCGAGTGTTGTCAAAGGTGAAAATCGTAGGCTTCGACAATATGAGCAGCAATTAGTCGCAGGCAGCGTGGCAATGTC
>JAFQUE010000048.1 GCA_017408685.1 Bacteroidaceae bacterium
CACCAAGACGGTCAGCTTCGCCTTCGGCACGTGGTCTTATGTTCGCTATGATTGCCTGGTCTACATTATACCTGTCCTGACCGCCACCGATACCGGTTCCGCCCGGAGCCATTGAACCTATATCAAAGAATCCATTGTAAGCACCGTCCCAGCCCCAGTCGATGTGAACATAATTGTTTTCGTCGATACCGTCACATACAAACGCGTGACCCGCAACAAAAGACTGACCCTGACCGGTATGTACAAGCGGTTGGCGCGCTTCAAGGTTCTCTCTTATGACGGAAATGAATTCATCATACGTACATTCGTTTCTCTTTACGACCTTAATCTGTGGCGAATAATCGAAAACATTCACCAGTCCTCTTGCCGCCAATACATAGTTACTGCCGGTTCCGCCCGGAGAATAATTACTGCCAATTGCCTTGCCCACGTCAACCATAAGCTGTGCTACCGCGTCGGCCTGCTCGGCAGTGTAACCGTCACGATAGTGAGCAAGCATTTTGTCCCACTTATACACATTCTTTGTTATATCTATGCTCTCGGTTTTACAGGTAATGTTATTGTTCCAGGTTATCGCCCTCTTTGGCTTTTCGGGCCACTCATGAAACTTCATTACCTGAGCCACTGCCGTTGCCGTACAACCTGTAGGAGTCTTCTGACCGTTCACTGTAGGACAGTAGTTGTTGTAAGGAGCACTTTGGTTCCAACTTGTCTCCAGCATTGGTTCAATCCTTTTCCCTGCAGCCGCAACAGCGGTATTGACCGGTTCAACTATGCCCGCGCGTATATCTTCGACATAATTGCTGTAACCTGCAAGCCAATCAACGAGTGCCGGAGGCATCTCTCCTACATATCCGTTCGTGGAATATCCTACAATGGAAGGAAGACATTCCTCGCCCGAGACAATCACGAAACCGGCGGCATTATCGGTTGAAAAAAGATAGTATGGAGAATCGGTATCCGACACGCCATTCCTTGACGGAGCCTTTGAAACACCCTCGCCCACATAAAGATGTAGCGCTGCTTTGCTTGCGCCGGGCGCGCTTTTCCAGAAGGTGTTTGCTGTCTCAAGAGCCTTTTCCGGGTCAACCGGAGCCGCAAGCACAGCAGCGGCAGACACAAAAAGCAATAATAAAAAGGTAATAGTTTTCTTCATATAAGTTGTTTTTGGAATGATTCTGCGCAAAAATATTACAAAAGGTTTATGATTGCAAGAATATCAATAGCAAAATAACAATACAGTATAAATTATATAAAATTCACTAAAAACGATAGGAAAAGAAGCATTGTTTAGCAACATCTTGTTATTTCACACGCTTTTGTTATTAACTACCTTTGCAAACCTTAAAGAAATATAAACCAAAAGAGATACATATGAAAAGGGTATTTTTTATTTTCATTATCAACTTTTACTGCCTGACATCGCTTTTTGCCTATACCGCAACAGGAATTAAAGAGGGTAACATGATTAAAGGGCATGTCATAGTAGACGCTACAGAGGAAAACATACCTTTCGCCACCGTTTACATTGAAGAGACCGGCGATGGAACAATGAGCAACGAGGAGGGACAGTTCGAATTCCGCAACCTCCCGGCCGGCAAATACAACCTTCGCGTTTCGGCCGTAGGGTTCACAACTGTAACCAAAGAGGTGATGGTGAGCAAGGAGTTCACATCCGTTGTTCATTTCAAGCTGAAGGTCGAGGATGTTGTCATGGAAGAACTGGTAGTATCGGCCAACCGTAATGCAATAAGCCGAAGAGACGCTCCGGTAGTTGTGTCGGTAGCCTCAATGGAACTTTTCGACGCGGTAAACTCGCTCGACCTCGCCAAGAGCCTCAACTACATCACTGGACTCCGCGTAGAGAACAACTGCCAGAACTGCGGATTCCCACAAGTACGTATTAACGGACTCGAAGGCCCCTATTCACAAGTGCTTATAAACAGCCGCCCCGTGGTGAGCGCGCTGAGCGGAGTCTATGGTCTTGAGCAGATTCCTGTGAACATGATTGAACGCGTGGAAGTTGTTCGCGGCGGCGGTTCGGCACTCTTCGGTGCCAATGCCGTTGGCGGTACTGTAAATATAATAACAAAGGACCCGACAAGCAACTCATTCTCGGTAACAAGCAACCTTGCATGCTACGACGGCAAAAGTTGGGAACAGAACGTTGGGGCAAATGCCTCACTCGTGTCAAAGGACAACACCTACGGAATTGCACTCTACGAGAATTATCGTAACCGCAATCCCTATGACCACGACGGCGACAGTTTCTCCGAACTCGGCAAAATCAACATAAACACATTCGGCCTGCGTGCTTTTTACCGCCCCACATACACAAGCCGTCTGAGCCTTGAGTACCACACCACCAACGAGTTGCGACGCGGCGGAAACAAGTTCGACCTTCAGCCACACGAGAGCGACATAACAGAGCAGACAGAGCATGTTATAAACAGCGGAGGCATTACGTATGATATCGGGTGGTTGGGCTACAAGCACAAACTCTCGGTCTTTGCGTCACTGCAGCACATTGACCGCAACAGCTACTACGGCGCACAGCGCGACCCCAACGCATACGGCAAAACCGATGACCTTACCTGGATTGCCGGTGCCACATACACAGGGCAAATGAACAACTGCCTTTTTGCTCCCGCTGTCTTTACGGGAGGTATCGAGTACCAGGAGAACAGGCTTCACGATATAATGACCGGTTATAACCGCGACATGAAACAGAATGTGCGCATTGCCAGCGCCTTTGCACAGAACGAATGGGACATGAACATCTTCTCGCTGCTTGTGGGACTGCGCATGGACAAGCACAACCTTATAAAGAACCCCATCTTCAGCCCGCGTGTCAACCTCCTTTTCAAACCAAACAGGAATTTCCAGGCACGCCTCACATACTCGACCGGGTTCCGTGCCCCGCAGGCCTATGACGAGGACCTCCATGTAACAGCCGTTGGCGGTGAGGGCGTACAGATTCAACTCGCCGAGAACCTCAAGGAAGAACGTTCAAACAGTTTCAGCGGTTCGGTGGACTGGACAACCAAGTTCGGGCACTGGCAGGCAAACATTCTACTGGAAGGTTTTTATACCGACCTTAACAATGTATTCATTCTGGAAGACATAGGCACAAATGCCGATGGTCATGCAATGAAGGAGCGCCGTAACGGCAACGGCGCACGAGTATATGGAGCGAACATAGACGCTAAAATCGCACACGGCAAGGACATATCACTTCAATTCGGTTTTACTGCACAGCAGAGCCGTTACAAGAGCGCCGAAGCATGGACCGAGGTCGATGGTACTCCACTAACCACAAAACGCATGATGCGTACCCCCGACTACTATGGATACTTCACATTGACATCATCTCCGCTCAAGCGCCTTGACCTCTCCCTGACGGGAACATACACCGGTTCAATGATTGTGCCGCACTATGCAGGATACATAGAGAACGACCGCATGGAGACCACACCCGACTTCTTTGACCTCAACTTCAAGGCCGCATATACATTTGTACTGCACGACCACATTAACCTTGAACTGAATGCCGGAGTACAGAATATATTGAACAGTTTCCAGAAGGACCTCGACAAAGGCGAGTTCCGCGACTCGGGATACTTCTACGGTCCCACACAACCACGCACTTACTTTGTAGGAATAAAGATTTCTCAATAAACTGTTGAAACCAAAAGTGGGTGACCCAAAAGTAAAATGGGTCACCCACGTCTGTAGGGAGGTTGGATAAAAAGAGCTATTTTTAGGCTTGCTAAGACTTAAAAACCGGAGTTTACTTAGGTGTAAATGAAGATTTTTAAGACAAGCGTAACGCAGAAAATCACATTCTTTTAACCCGCACTTTTTATCTGTACTCTGTCATCTTCACACCCTCCAAGATTCATGACATAAAAAAACGGCCCCTCTTTGAGGAGTCGTTCATCATAATCTTGAGCAAAGAATTACTTGTTTGCCTTCTTGGCAGCCTTAACAGCCTTCTTCTCAGCCTTCAGTCTTGCCTTCTCAGCTTTTTTAGCATCCTTCTCGCTCAAAGCAGCCTTACCGGGAGCGCCTTTAGAACCGGCCTCTCTAACAGCAGCCTTTGCAGGAGCGCCCTTAACAGCAGCCTTGGGAGCAGCCTCTCTAACAGCAGCCTTTGGCTCAGCCTCTCTTACAGCCTCATACTCAGTAGCCTTCAAAGTCTGCTTTGCAGCCTTCTTCTCGGTTTTCTTTGCCTTTGCAGCCTTTGCAGCCTTTTCAGCAGCCTTTGCTGTTTTCTTTGTGGCAGCCTTTGCAGGAGCGCCCTTAACAGCAGCCTTGGGAGCTGCCTCTCTAACGGCAGCCTTTGGCTCAGCCTCTCTTACAGCACCCTTAACAGCCTCTTTTGTTGCCTCTTTCTTGGTAGCAACCTCACCGTTGTTTGCAACCTGAGCGTTAGCAGTAAAGCCCAAAGCCAAGAACAACATCATTACAAAAAGTTTTGTTTTCATTGTTTAGAAATTTATGTTAAAAAACGTTTTTCCCAAAACGAGCCGCAAAATTACGCTTTTTTTTCAATACCACAAAACTTTTAAACAAAAAATAAACAAATATTGTTCTTATATCCGATTAAGGCTCAATATACAAGAGGACTGCAAAGAGGTAAAAGAATATTACAATCCATTATTTCATGTCGTTACCATCTTCTTCAAGGAATGCGTCTACAAACTTATCTTCAATTTTTTTATACGCCCCAACGACTGCGTCTTCAACCTCCTGATATCCCTTTACCACACCCTCCTCAATTTTCTTATAGGTATCAACAGCCTTCTGCTCAATCTTTGTTGTCTTCAATTTGTACTGTTTCATAACGTATTTGTTTTATATTGCTCTTTATAATTCTCACAGCGCAAAGATAAAGCAGCATTTTCTTTTGGATTTTCACGTTTTCCCGACAAATTGGCACAATTTTCGCAATATACGTTACCTTATATAATAACATGGACTTTTTTAATAAGCGAAAAGTATTATCTTTGCAACATAAAACAACGTTCATCCATTCCACATGGCCATAATAAAACCTTTTCGCGGGTTACGACCGCCCAAAAACATAGCCAAAGAGATTCAGAGCAGGCCATATGACGTGCTTAGTTCTGATGAGGCACGCGAAGAGGCCGGCAACAATGAGATGTCGCTGTATCATATCACCCGCCCCGAGATTGATTTCCCGGCCGGGACAGACGAGCACTCCCCGCAAGTCTACCGCAAAGCCGTAGAGAACTTTGAGAAGTTCCAGAAGAACGGCTGGCTCGTGCAGGACGACAAGGAACAATACTACATCTATGCGCAGACAATGAACGGCAACACGCTGTACGGTTTTGTTGTATGCGCCCATGTGGAAGACTACATCAACGGTGTGATAAAGAAACACGAACTTACACGCAAGGACAAGGAAGAGGACCGCATGATACATGTGCGACTGAACAATGCCAACATTGAACCGGTCTTCTTTGCATACCCCGACAACGAGCACTTGGACACAGTGATTGACAAATACACGGCCAAGGAACCCGAATATGATTTCATTGCACAACCGGGCAACCTGCACAACCGTCTTTGGGTGGTCGATAACGAGGACGATATTGCCGATATAACAAGGGAATTCGGTAAAATGCCATCATTGTACATCGCCGACGGGCACCACCGTTCTGCTGCAGCGGCACTGGTCGGGAAGGAAAAGGCCGAAAACAACCCTCGACATCGCGGCGACGAGGAGTATAACTACTTCATGGCAATATGCTTTCCGGCGGAGCAACTCACCATCATGGATTACAACCGTGTCATGACAGACCTCAACGGACTGAGCGAGACAGAGTTCCTTGCGGCGCTCGAGAAAGACTTCGTAGTTGAACATAAAGGCAAAGAACCATACAAACCCGCTGCATTGCACAATTTCTCCCTCTACATGGCCGGTAATTGGTACAGCCTTACCGCCAGACCGGGAAGATACGACGCCAATGACCCCATAGGTGTACTCGACGCAACAATTTCATCGGAAATAATACTCGCCGGCATTCTTGGCATAAAAGACCTGCGCACCAGCAACAGGGTGGATTTTGTAGGCGGCATTCGCGGACTGCAGGAACTGAAGCGCCGCGTCGACAGCGGCGAGATGAAAGCCGCACTCGCCCTCTACCCGGTATCGATGAAACAACTTGTCAACATTGCCGACACCGGCAATACCATGCCCCCTAAAACAACCTGGTTCGAGCCCAAACTGCGTTCGGGGCTTGTAATACACAAACTCTCATGAGCACCATGAAAGCCATTGGAGAAAAGGAACTGAAGGATATTCAACTGGAAATCCTTTGCGACGTGACAGATTTCTGCGAAAAGCATGGTTTACGCTATTTCCTTGCCTATGGCACGCTGCTGGGCGCCGTGCGCCACCGGGGATACATACCTTGGGACGACGACATAGATATACACATGCCACGCCCCGACTATGAGAGATTCCTGCAGACATATAACCGTGAAAAGGACGAAAACATAGTCGTCTCACATGAGAACAACCCCCACTACCGTGTAGCATTCGCAAAAGTATACCGCAAAGGCACCATCGTAAAGGAGTTCCACTTCAAACCGGATATCTTCGGTGTATACATCGACATCTTTCCGCTCGACGCGCTTGAAAACAGGGAACAGGCACACCGTTGCGGTCAATTACGGCGTTACATGCATGTAAAGAACTCCATTTTCATGCCACAGATGACACTTGCACGCCGCTTGCGCCTTGCAATTACAAAATCAATTCTCTCGCCATTCGGAATGCCGTTCCTGCTACGCAGAATAAAGAAGATTGCCACCCGCCGCGCTTTTGGCACAAGCAGTTTGGTATTCAGTTCATACTCGCGCCTGGCAAACAAGGAGATATTCCCACAAGATATATTCGACAGTCACACGATGATACCGTTCGAAGGACATGAGTTCCGTGCTCCGCTCGACAGCGACACCTACCTGCGCACACTCTACGGTGACTACATGACGCTCCCCCCGGTCGACAAGCAGGTATCACACCACAACTCACAGGCATACCGCCTCTGAAAGCGTTGCCTGCCCCTTCCTCCCCTTTTTATTTGTACATAAAGCAGAAAAGCATTATTTTTACACCATGCAACCACACATGGTGCATTTTCACTAAGAAACCAAATCATATGCAAGCAATCATTTTGGCAGCCGGAATGGGCAAGCGTCTCGGTGAGTTCACAAAAGAGAATACCAAATGCATGGTAAAGATGAACGGCGAATGCATAATCGACCGTCTTTTGAAACAACTCTCAAACCTAAGACTCGAACGCGTGGTCATAGTTGTAGGCTACGAAGGCAGAAAACTCATAGAACATATCGGTGACAGGTACAACAGCAACCTGAAGATAGAATATGTAGAGAACAGCATATACGACAAGACAAACAACATCTACTCCCTGGCCCTGGCCAAGGAGCAACTGCAGGAGGACGACACACTGCTCATTGAATCGGACCTTGTTTTCGATGACGCCATGCTTCAATTGCTTGTCGACAATCCACAGCCCAACCTTGCACTTGTCGCAAAGTATGAGAGTTGGATGGACGGTACTGTAGTCTGCATAGACGACGAGAACAATATCGTAAACTTTGTCCCCAAAGCCGCATTCTGCTTTGACGATGTCGACCGATACTACAAGACCGTAAACATATACAAGTTCTCCAAGGAGTTCAGCCGCACAAAATATGTTCCTTTCCTCGAGGCCTATACAAAGGCCGTAGGCAACAACGAATATTACGAGAACGTTCTGCGTGTGATAACCTTCCTCAACAGCCGCGAACTCAAGGCCTTGCCCATAGGCAATGAAAAATGGTACGAGATTGATGACAAACAGGACCTTGACATTGCCGAAGCACTCTTTGCCGAGGAGAAGGACATACTCAACAAGTATTATGGCCGTTTCGGCGGTTACTGGCGTTTCCCCAAAATGCTCGACTACTGTTATTTGGTAAATCCCTATTTTGCCGCGACCAGGATTGTAGACGAGATGAAGGCAAACTTCAACACACTTATACAGGAGTATCCGTCGGGCATGAAGGTAAACACGCTGCTTGCAAGCAAATGCTGGGGCATTAAAGAGGATTATATTGTGCCCGGAAACGGCGCCGCCGAACTCATAAAGGCCCTTATGGAACTGTTGCCGGGCAAATTGGGTATAGTACGCCCCACATTCGAGGAGTACCCCAACCGCCGTGACAAGGACTCACTTGTGACATTCATACCACAGAACGGTGACTACCGCTACACGGCAAGCGACCTCATGGAGTTCTTCGGCAATAACCATGCCGACAACATAGTACTCATAAACCCTGATAACCCATCGGGCAACTTCATTCCCCCGACCGACGTGCTTATGCTTGCAGCCTGGTGCGAGGAGCACGGTACGCGCCTTATTGTAGACGAGAGTTTTGTAGACTTCAGCAACGGTTGGAGGGAAAACACCCTACTCAACAACGACACATTGGAGAAGTACCCCCACATGCTTGTGATGAAATCCATAAGCAAGAGTTACGGAGTACCCGGCATACGTTTGGGAATACTCTGTTCGGCCGACAGCGCCATAATTTCACAGATAAAGAAGGAAGTAAGCATTTGGAACATAAACTCATTCGCCGAGTTCTTCATGCAAATCTTTACAAAATACGAAGGCGACTATTACCGCGCCTGCAACAGATTCGTCGAGGAGCGCGACTGTTTCGGGGAGAGACTCCGCGGCATAAGTTACCTGCGTGTAATGCCATCACAGGCAAACTATTTTCTTGTTGAGGTCTTGCCGCCATACACTGCCAACGGCCTTGTTCTGCGCATGCTAAAGGAACACAACATACTGTTGAGGGACTGTTCAGGCAAAAGTGGTTTCGACGGCAAGCAGTACATGCGCATTGCTGTACGCGGGCACAATGACAACATGCGCCTCATCGGTGCACTCAAAAGCATGGAGGCATGAAAACGGTCTGCATTTGCGGCGGAGGTTCTCTCGGACATGTCATTGCCGGGTACCTTGGAGCAAAAGGAATAGGCATAAACATACTTACACGCCGCCCTGGAGAGTGGAGCAAGGAACTTGCTATAACAACTCCCTACGGAAATATTCTACGTTCAACCCCTTCACTGGTTACCGATGACCCCGGAACAGCAATAGAGAATGCCGGGATTATACTCTTGTGCCTTCCCGGATATGCCATAAAAGGCATGCTCGAGACAATAGCGCCACATGTAAAAGAAGGAACATTTGTAGGGAGCGTATTCTCATCGACAGGTTTTTTCTTTGAAGCAATGAGAATCTTCGGTGACAACATACCGCTGTGGGGATTCCAAAGAGTGCCTTTCATTGCACGTACAAAGGAATATGGAAAAAGCGCAAACCTCCTGGGTTACAAGAGCTGTTACAGCATTGCCATTGAGAACTGCAACAGCAAGGAGGCTTTCCGTTCAACCATAGAAGAACTGTTCGACAGACCGGTTACCTTGCTTAAAAGCCATTACGAGGCAAGTTTCACCAACAGCAATCCAATCCTTCACCCGGCCAGGCTATACTCACTATTCGCGCACTGGAACAGGGATATATACTACGACCACCAGTTCCTCTTCTACGAAGAGTGGGACAAGCAGGCCTCGGAGAACCTCGTGGCACTTGACCATGAACTGTTCATGATTCTTGACAAACTGCCTGTTACACCCGGTTATCTTTCACCCATACTGGAATATTACGAAAGCAATGACACGAACGCCCTGACAAGGAAAATAAGTTCAATAGAAAGTTTCAAGGGCATTCTTACGCCAATGGTCAGACGTGAACAAGGGTGGCAACCCGACATCAACAGCCGCTACTTCCAGGAGGATTTCCTTTACGGTCTGCGATACATCTACGAGACAGCCCACAGACTCAAGATTGAAGTACCGATAACCGATAAGATATATAATTGGGGGGAAGCACTTATCCGGGAGTACACTAATCGAGCACAATAAGGAAAGTCACCCGTTCGCTATTGTTCTGCGACAAGGTAAGAGTGCCGCCGTGCAGGCGTATAATCTGTTTTGAGACAGCAAGACCTATTCCCGACCCGTCACGTTTTGTAGTGAAGAAAGGAGTGAAAATGTTCGCCGCCACATCGGCTGGAATGGCACCGCCACTGTTGCTTACCTCAATGTGTACACTCTCATCGGCAGCAATGTGCGAGCGCAGTTCAACCCACTGTTCACCGTTGCGTGCACAGCAGGCCTCAAGCGCATTCTTCACAAGATTCACAATTACCTGCAACAACTGCCCTCTGTCGGCATAAATCATAGTATCGGCAGGGTCAACGGCAATTGAGAATTTCACTTTGCCATGTGCATTGAGCGCACATGCCTCGTTCAGAAGGTCGAGCAGATACAATGGTTCCTTTTCAGGCAGCGGAATACGTGTTACCGAACGGAATGAATCGACAAACTGCATTAGCCTGTCGCTTGTGCTGTGTATTGTCTCAAGCCCTTGTTGCAGGACCTCGGCATTCTCCTTGTTATGCAGCAGAGTATTGCTTATAGATGTAACAGGAGCAAGGGAGTTCATTATTTCATGCGTGAGTATGCGTGTCAGTTTCTCCCATGCCAGCCCCTCCTGCGTGTCGAGTTCCCTGTCGATATTCTCTATTGAAACCACCCTGAGCATATGCCCTTCGTGCTGCATTGCCGAACAGTTCAACAACAGGTTCACATCACCGGTCTCGGTTGCAAAGCATACACTCTTCTGTTCCATTGGAGCAATGGTAAGAAGCGTGTCGGCAAGGTCTGACGATATACAGCGTAATCTTTCGGCATGACTCAACATGGACACGCCCAATAGGTTCATCGCTTTGCTGTTATATTGCTTTACAGTACCGTTCTCAAGCAAAATGAGAATACCAATGTTGGCACACTCAATTACAGTCTCGAAATACTTCTCCTTTTCTGCGGCCTTTACCTTGGCCTCATCAAGCACATCCTTTATCCTGTTCAAGGAGTAGTTTACAACAGCGTGCCCTGTACGCATAGGATTATCGACAAAACGGAACGAAAAGTCATTGTTGCGCACGGCACTGAACACAAAGTCAAGATTCTTGACAATACTGCGGTATACCCCCCCAAGCCTCCAGGCAATAAACAGCACCAACGCGCCTAACGGAAAAAGGAATCCATGCAATCCACGCGCCGCAAGCCACCCGAAAAGCACGCTCGCTGCCACCAGAATGGCAACGAGCAGCAACGGTTTGATAATGGGCAACCTACGTCTTCTCATAATCCGTAACGTTTGATTTTGTTATACAGCGTCTGACGCGTTATACCCAGTCTCTGTGCAACCATGGACAAATTGCCGCCGCACGACTCAATGGCCTCGGCAATGGCTGTCCGTTCCATATCCTCGAGTGTTGAAGCAATGCTGCGCACCGACCCCTGCGAGGTATGAATCTGAAGGTGTTCGGTTTGGATTTCGCCCCCGTCACACATTATCACAGCCTTCTCCATAATATTCTGCAATTCACGGATGTTACCCTCAAATGTATGTGCCGTGAGTTTGGCTGCTGCTTCTTGAGATATTTCCAGCAATTCCTTACCATACTTCTCACAATAATGCTTGAGGAATATATGGGCAAGAGGCACTATGTCCACTGCCCGCTTTCTTAGCGGAGGAAGATTTATATGTATGGTATTTATACGGTAAAGCAGGTCTTGACGGAACTCACCTTTCTCCACCATAGCAAACAGGTTGCAGTTGGTTGCCGCCACAAGGCGTATATCTATTTCCTGCGGAACATTCCCGCCAATAGGTGTAACCATGCGGTTCTGAAGTGCCACAAGCATTTTTGCCTGCAAATGTAACGGCAGGTTACCTATCTCATCCATGAATAGCGTGGAACCGCTTGCCGCAACCATCTTTCCATCGCGGTCGCCATAAGCGTCGGTGAAAGCGCCCTTCTTGTGACCGAAGAGTTCGCTCTCGAACAGTTGTTCAGGTATTGCACCCATGTCAAGAGATACCATCTCTTTGCCGCTGCGTGACGAGAGTCGGTGTATCTCACGGGCAAGCAACTCTTTTCCGGTTCCGTTCTCTCCGGTAATGAGGACATTCGCGTCGGTTGCAGCCACACGCTCTACAATAGCACGGATATGTTCCATCTCTGCGCTTCTACCCCAAAACATCGGTACCTCCTTGCGCACCGGTTTTGTGCCTTTCTTGCCCTTATCCTTGGAACTGTTCAATGCGTTCATCAGCGTTTCAACGAGTTTATCGTTGTTCCAAGGCTTCACTACAAAGTCGAACGCACCATGCTTCATGGCCTTTACGGCAAGATCGACATCGGCATATGCGGTAAAGAGCACTACCCTCAATTGCGGAAACTTTGCCTTGGCCTCCTTTAGCCAGAATATACCCTCATTGCCCGTGTTTATTCCAGCATTGAAGTTCATGTCAAGCAACAGCACATCGGGCTGTTCTGCCGCTATTGTTGCAAGCAACGTCGTTGGCGAAGAGAGTGTCACCACCTTCGCAAAATAACCGTCGGCGAGCAGTTTCACCGCCGACAGAATATTCCTGTTGTCATCGACTATAAGTAATGTTCCTCTCTTTGCCATAGCGCGAAGTTAATAATATTAATCAGAAACAACAATACTTGTTATTCTTTGAAACTGTTTTAAATTTATTTTGAACTCTCCGCTATGTCATCCTAACACAGCGGAGGTCCTTACTCATTACGCATTTAACATTAATTCGACCTTACCACATCGGCGGGGTTCTCCGTCGCAGCCTTCCACGAGCGCAATGTAACCAGCAATGCTGTCAACAACATCACAACAGCAAACACTACAAGCGGCAGCCACAATGACAGTTCAATGCGGTTGATGAATCCCTGGAGCCAGTTGCTTGCAATAACCCACGCCACCGGCGCAGCCACAGCAAAGCAAACTGCCTCTATTAGCAGATAACGGCGGTTGAACATTGTCACCACACTGCCCGATGACGCACCATAGACCTTGCGCACGGCAATCTCACTGCGGCGGTGCTGTGTCTCGAAGAGCACAATGCCGAACACACCCATCAACGATATTACAACGGCAATGAGCGCAAAGAGAGAAATCATTACAGTCTGCTTCTTGGTATCACCATATACCTTTGCAATGGCGTCGTTCACAAATTCAATCTTGGGTTCACTACAGTTGGACTCAATATTCCCGGCTACCTGTCTTATATCATTGCACACAGCCTCAACATCAAAATTCTTGTTCAAACGCACATAATATGTACCGTTGACATAATTGTGATTGCCGAGAAGCAAAGTATTCCCGTTAGGACTATTGGCACCCATAAGATTTATATGCGGTATTATACCTATAATGTCCATACCGCTCCACTTGTCCCCGACACCAAGACCTGTGGTTTCGGCAGTATAATCGGTTATCAGATAGCCGTTCCTCTCTTTCGTTATTCCTTCCCCTGCAATCACCGGGATACCGAACACATCGGTAAAGTTATACCTGACGAACCATATACTCATCTCTACATCTACATCATCTATCGTACGGACCTGACATGAGTGACTGTTTCCAAAAAGCGGATTAACAGATGATGTTACAGCAGCAATGCCGGGAATCTTCTCGAGTTCCTCTATAAAGAGTCCTTCCTTAGCCGAAAGGTCATAACAGTTTACCTCAAGGATATTCTCACGCTCTATGCCCACATTGTAGCGAATCATGTGGCTGTACTGCAATGAGAACACAAGTGCAAGTACCATGAGCACCATTGACACAATGAACTGCAACGACACAAGACCCGAACGCAATACACGCCCCGCCTTTGATGAAGCAAAGCCGCCCTTTACAGCCAGCGAGGCATTGAACCCTGTAATGTAGAATGCCGGGTACACTGCCGCAACGACCGCTATCCCCACTGCGATAGCAAGCACGACAACGAGCGTCGCAATATTCTCCCCAACAGACAGCGGGCAACTTATGTATTCGTTAATAAAACCTCCGTCAAGAAACGATACAATGTAGAGCGCTATAGCCAATGCTATAAGAACCAGGCCCACCGCCTCAAAAAAGAAGTTCATGCGCAATGTCCCCTGTCCGGCACCGAACACCTTGCAGATGTTTACAGTGCGTATGCGCACAGGCACAAGGGCCATAAAGAAGTTTATAAAGTTTATGAACGCCACAAGCACAATCACAAGGGCAATGGCAAGCAGAGTCATTGTTGTACCCCAAGAACCGTTAGGATACATCTCGAACTCCGTTGTAAAGTAGAACTCATCCATTGGAATGAGTTTGACTGGCATGTTGAAACGCTCTGCCCTCTCCTCTTCGGTCATGTTAAGTTCTTCGCCTGTCGCTGCCACATATTCGGCAAGACGCTTCTCGTTGAACTCAAGGAATTTCTTGCTCCACAGTTCTACATATTCTTTGGGGTCGGCACCTTCATGCAGTTTTACAAATACCGAATAGTTCCAATTGCTGTTATCCATACCTTGCTCACGGTTGTCGTTACGGAATATGTGACGCCCGCCAAGAATTGTATTGGCAGCAAAATCCTCAAATATACCCACGACCGTAAGCGGAGTTTCCGGTTTAAGACTGCCCGTTTCGGTATATATCACATCACCTACATTAACGCCCATGACCTTTGCCGCACTCTCCGACACCACAGCCGCATTCATGCGTTTGAAATCATCGGCACTGCCCACAAGCAACTTAAAAGAAAACACATCCAATATCGGAGCATTGCAACACGATACAAAATAGTCATATTTTTTAGCCTCTCCATCACCATCGGCCCACACAGCATGGTCACTTATCTTCAAAGAGGCAATGGCCTCCACTGTAGGCAACGCCTCGGCAGTCTCATAAGAGACCGGATTCGGCACATTCTCGCCCCAGCCTCCAAAGAATTCATAATAGGGCGAAAGCATATACACCCGCTCATTGTCCTTTATTGACTTGTTGAAAGTAAAGGAACTGTACACCTGTGCCATTATAATGTAGAAGGCAGCAAAGGCCAATGCCAAACCTGCTATGTTAAGCAGCGAGGCTACCTTAAAGCGCTTGAGTGTGGTTATAAAATTCTTTATTGCTATTTTCATAATCTTAGTGTTTTAAGTTTTGAGATTTCTCGCATGCGCTCGAATGACAAAACAACGTTTTGTTATCGACGAGTTTTGCAGCAACAGGTCAAACGCAGTATAGCCGCAGGTTATGCCGTTTGGGTTGCGAAAAGCAAAACGAGTCAATGACAGTTACTCAATTATTCCTTTTTATCATCTCCACAGGATTCTCGTTTGCGGCACGCCACGATAGCAACAGTTGCACCGCATACACAAAAGCAACCACCGCCAAAGCACCTGCAATATATATCCATACGGGCACACTGCAACGCATTTGCGCAAGCGTAGAGAGCCACTCCTCATTCAGCCACACGGCAATGGCAACACCACACACTACAGCCGGGAGCACAATCCACAGCAGTCTTGCTCCAAGAACTACCAGAACCTCGCTTGTCGACGCACCGCACACCTTGCGCACGGCAATCTCCTTGCGGCGGCGCGCCATTTCGCCCTGCAGGTAACCGCTCAGACCAATGAATGCAATGAGCAGCACAACAGAAGCCACTACAACCATTCCGTTGCGCATGCGCTTTACAGGAGCAAACGTTATATCTATCCACTCGCTGTAAGGGATAATCTTGTATTTGTATGTACCCTCATAGATTGATGATATCGCCTCATCAAGCGCCTTGACATTCCCGCTGTTTATTTCATCAAGCAGAATGTTGTATAGTACCACTACCCTGTATTCAGGAGCCAGGTCGCTCAGGTAAGGTACCGTATGCAGCAAAATAGGCAGTGCCACACCCCTGCTCATCATGCGGTAGTCGGCAACGACACCCACTATCTCAAAAGGCACCATTGAACTATCGTATATGATTTTGCCTATGGGAGAGTCTTTCCAGCCGCGCATTTCGACATACGTCTCGTTTACAATGACTTTGTCCGCGCCGTCGGCCGGCAGGAAGTTACGTCCCTGCACAATCCTCATCTGCATTGACGGTATATAATTCTCATCGACTATATCCCAACGGCACGAAAAGAGCAAGTTACCCTCTTCATCCACGCATGGCATTCCCGAATATCCTGCCAAGGGCGATGAAGATGACATTCCTGCATTCTCTACAAAAGGCAAACTGCGCAATTTGTCGGCTATTACCCCGGCATTCTTAATCTCAGTAGAGAGTTCAAGCGCCATGAGCCTGTCGAACTTGTAGCCATAATCGGAATTCATAATGTAAGACACCTGTCTGTTGCTCACCATGAGGAATATCACCACAGCAACAGCCATTGTCACTTGCAGGAAGAGCAGTGACTTTTTCCACCACGCCCTGTTGTCCCCGCCACGGCGGAAAGCATAGTCTATGCTCACTGCCGAGAATATCACAGCCGGCACAATACCTGCTACCGCAAAAGCCAACAGACACACGACAAGAGGTATCCATATACGCTCCGGTGCAAAGAGGTCGATTATCCTGTACCCGAAGAGGTCGAATATTTGGCTGTGCAGGCTTGTTATAAGAATGACGGCAACAGCCACAGAAACAAGCAGAATGAGGAACGTCTCGGCAAGCAGCATGCTGAATACCGTCCCGCGCGAAGCACCGTTACACTTCATTGTCGCTATTGTACGGCTACGCTCTGCAAGCGAGGATATTGTCAACAGCACATAGTTGAGGCACGCTACAATGAGAGCCACCAAGGCTATTGCCGAATATATCATCTGCATCTGCATTACATCACTCTCTACATAGATTGTAGATGTGAGCGGTACAAAACAGTATGTAATCTGCCACTCCTTGCAATGTTCCTCAATGCCATGCTTTCTTATAAATTCAGGCATTGCAGCCTCAACTTCGGCAATATCGGCACCCTCGCATAGTTTTATAAACGTCGTATAACTGTCCTGACCGGTCCATATCTCATCATCCTCATCATACGGCAAGTGCTCAAGTATATCAAAGTCGCCTATCGACTGGTTCACACGCGGCGTTTCAAATACACCGGCAACGACGTCCAGTCCCAACTTCTTGCCAAGCGGGTCCTCATCGCCGAACATTTTTTTGGCAAGACGCTCCGAAATCATTATCTCGCCGGAGGCTTTACCCTCACTGCTCAGTATTCGGTGAGGGTCGCCACTGATAACCCCAAAGTCAAGGACATCGAAAAGAGTGCTATTGGTCTGTAATGCTGTAGCCTCCATAAGATTGTCTGTAGTGCCAAATATCTTTTGCACCTCAATGAAGTGTACAGCAGCCTCAACCTGGGGTATATCAGCGACAAGGTTCGGAGCAAGCGGCTTAACCAGTTTATGTGCCATTCCGCCAATCTTCGGCGATTGTTCCCACACCTGGAACACCCTCTCTTTGTTGGGAAAGAATTTATTGAAAGAGAAGTTAAGCCCCACGTATGAGAATACAAGAAGCGCTACAGCCACACCCAATGACAAGGAGAGAACCCTTGCCAAAGTGTTGCCACGTCTTTTCAACAGGTAACGGAATGAATAATTCAGTGTTTGCATAAAAAGCGGTTTAAATTCAGTTCAATTGTTTGGGATGTCTCGCATGCGCTCGGCATGACAATGCAGTTCATAATATCCTCGCACAGTTCATCCCGAGATAGCGCTCGTTACTTTCATCTTTCATCTTTGCTCTTTGTTCTGCCCGGTACCGGAAAATCATTGTAGCGAGGCAAAGACAAGGCTTGCGAAGTTACGAGGAGCGCAGTTTACTAAACGTAAATGAGCACCGCAGAAACGAGCGTAACGCAGTATTTGCCCGGTACAATGGTTTTCTTACAGTTTGTTTGCTACATCCGTTACTATCTGTCCATCGAACAGGCAGATAGTACGCGATGCATACTGCGCGTCGTGCTGGGAGTGTGTAACCATGATGATGGTTGTACCTTCGCGGTTGAGTTCCTGAAGAAGGTGCATTACCTCCTGACCGTTCTTTGAGTCGAGGTTTCCGGTAGGCTCATCGGCAAGGACAAGCTTGGGGTTGGATATTACGGCACGGGCAATTGCCACACGCTGCTGCTGACCACCGGAGAGCTGCTGCGGGAAGTGCCCCGCACGGTGCGAGATATTCATGCGCTCAAGAATCTCGTTGACACGCTGCTTGCGTTCGGAGGCCTTCACGCCCATATATACAAGCGGAAGTTCAACATTCTCGAATACAGTCATCTCATCGATGAGGTTGAATGACTGGAACACAAAGCCGAGATTGCCTTTACGGAACTGTGTACGCTCCTTCTCACGCAGGTTGCCAACCTCCTTGTCAAGCAAGGTGTATGTTCCACCCGTGGGGTTATCGAGCAGTCCCAAGATGTTGAGCAACGTTGACTTTCCGCAACCAGAGGGGCCCATAACAGCCACGAACTCACCCTCCTTCACTTCAAAAGAAACACCGTTAAGAGCAATGGTCTCAATCTCTTCTGTAAAGAAACTCTTCTTCAAATTTTCTACTTTAAGCATAATCGTATTTTTTTAGTTATTAATGTTAATTGTCTTATCTTTTGAGATATTTCGCTTC
>JAFQUE010000049.1 GCA_017408685.1 Bacteroidaceae bacterium
CGACTGTTTTTGCAGTGCCGGGCGCTTTGGTTCTTTAGATAAGATACTTGCACTCGTTGCAAAACGCTTAAGCAAGCTTAGCGTTTCACTCGTTTAATCGTATCTTTCACGCGATGAAAGAACATGATAGAACGACAACAAAAAGAATACAAGATAACAGGTTAAGGGTAAGTTTGTTGAAGAATACAAAAATTCTCATTCCTGTTCATATACTATCTCAAGAAGTATCCCCCCAATTTTTGCTAGTGAGCCGTTATCTCCCTCGCATTAATGTTTGCACGACAAGAAATTCCTTTGCGGTCTCATTTTAATTAAACCTCAAAATTCTCTCTCTTTGAACTTGAATGCGAACCTTGACGACACAACACCGTTCTCCTTTGTCACCTGTGCAATATAATGGTCAGGTTCTACTTCCTTGATACCATAAGAGAGTTCCTCGGTGGCACTACCCTCCTGCATATATGCGACGGTGATATCGGTAATGTCATGGGTGTTCAGGTATTCTATGGGCATTGCGTCGAGAATGTGGTCTATGTAACGCACACTGTTCATATGCCCGTTGATGTCAATGTCACTGTAGTGCGGACGGCGTTTGAAAGTGACCTCTTCCACAGGCATTCGGTTAATTGAAGGGATACGTCGCAACGCAAGCGGTTCATCGGGTACAAGGCAACCGTTCATTGCCACGCCAATATCGCCGTTAAGGTCTACAGCCGAACGGGTCTCAAGGTCAATCATGGCAAACGTGGCAATCATTGACACGACCTCTTTCCCGTTCTCGTCGACCATGCGCACGCAACGGTCGGTGAAACCATGATAAAGATTCCTTATCCATGTGTCCACACGCAGTTTCTCACGTTCGAGCGGCACACGCTCAATGTGCACACCCATGCGGGCTATTACCCAGCCAAGCGATGATGTGGCGCCGAAACCGCGAGCGTCGGCATGACGGTAGGCAAAATTGAGCATGCTGCTGCATATGTTTGACGGGCGCATGCGGCTCTTGCTGTCGGCAAGGAATGTTTCTGCATAGAAAGGGAAACTGTCAATATTCTTGTTCATCATAATCATAATTTAAGGTATAATATATATGCCGGTACAAAACTTCTGCACATCGACCAACGTGTCATATTGTTACATAAATCTACGCAAACTCGCTGAGTTCAATCCAGCGGTATGTCTTCCGGTCGATAAGTTCCATGACAACCTGTATGCGTTCGGCCTTTGCCATAAGGGTGTTGTTATCGAGCACTCCGCTGCTCATCTCCTGTTCAAGAGCGTTTTTTTCTTCTTCAAGGAGCATTATTTCCTCTTCGAGGGATTCATACTCCTTACGTTCCTTAAAGGTTAGTTTACGTTTTGTTTCCGTGCGGTAACTCTGTTTGGGGGCAGAACTCTTTGCAGCCTTTTCGGCAGCCTCCTTTGCCGCGGCGGCCTTTTCCTCAAGACGCCAGCAGCGCCAGTCGCTGTAGTTGCCCGGGAAGTCCTTTATGTCGCCCTCGCCACCGAAAACGAATATATGGTCTACAACCTTGTCCATGAAGTAGCGGTCGTGACTCACCACAATCACGCAACCCTTGAAGTCGCACAAGTACTCCTCAAGTATCTGCAATGTCTCAATATCAAGGTCATTGGTGGGTTCGTCAAGGACAAGGAAATTGGGATTGGCCATGAGCACAGTGCAAAGATAGAGACGACGTTTCTCCCCGCCACTCAACTTATATACATAACTGTGCTGTTTCTCGGGCGGGAAGAGGAAGTGCTGCAGGAACTGCGAGGCGGTGAGCATTTTGCCGGCAACAGGAATCACCTCAGCAATATTCTTGACCACATCTATCACTTTCATCTGCTCATTGAACGAAAGGCCGTCCTGGCTGTAGTAGCCCCACTTCACTGTTTCGCCCACCTCAATGGTACCACTGTCGGGAGCCACACGACCGAGCAGCATTTTTATGAAGGTTGACTTGCCTGTTCCGTTGTTGCCCACAATACCCAGTTTCTCGTAGCGGGCAAAGGTGTAGTAGAAGTCCTTTGTTATAACCTTGCTGTCAAAGGCCTTTGACAGAGCCTTGAGGACAAATATCTTGTTGCCAATGTACTGCGACTTTATTTCGAGCGACACTTTGCTGTCGTCACGCATTGCGGCAGCCTTTTCCTCTAACTTGTAGAATGCGTCAATGCGGTACTTCGCCTTGTGGGCACGGGCCTGCGGCTGACGGCGCATCCAATCGAGTTCCTTGCGCATGAGATTACGCGCACGGGCAGTCTCGGTTGCAAGGTTCTGCAAACGCTCTTCGCGTTTCTGCAGGAAGTAACTGTAATTCCCCTTGTAACGATAGACACGACGGTCGTCAATCTCAATGATTTCATTGCATACATTATCGAGGAAATAGCGGTCGTGCGTTACCATGAGCAGACTTGCACTCATGCGGGAGAGATACTCCTCGAGCCACTCCACCATTTCAAGGTCCAGGTGGTTGGTAGGTTCGTCAAGAATCATCAGGTCGGGCTGTTCAATGAGCACCGCTGCCAGTGCCACACGTTTCTTCTGCCCGCCCGAGAGTTCTCTAATGGGTTGGTTGAAGTTCTTTATCTTGAGTTTATCAAGAATCTGCTTTGCACAGTTCTCATAGTCCCAAGCCTGCAGGCGGTCCATCTCCTCCATGAGGTGCTGCAACTGCGAATGGTCGCCGCTCTCGATGGCAGCCTCGTAACGTGCAATGACATCGGTCTTTTCGCTGTTACGCTGCATGCAGGCCTCAATAACGGTGAGGTTCTCCCCAAAATCGGGTTCCTGTTCAAGATACCCTATACGCATGTCATTACGCATGGTAATCTTGCCGCCTTCATGGGGTTCTTCGCCGGCAATGACCTTGAGCAAAGTGCTCTTGCCCTTGCCGTTACATGCTATGAGACCAATGCGCTGACGTTCCTCAATGGTGAACGATATGTCGCTGAAGAGTACAAGGTCACCGAAACTCTTTGATATATTTTCTATCTGTAGGTCTATTGCCATAGTATCATTCAATCACACGCCCGTCCATTGCTGAACGGGCGCATATTTCACTTTGCCTGGTGTGCAGCAACGCTGCCGCATGACCGGGACATCCCTTAATCAAGTTCCTGGTCGGCCTCGTAGCCCGCGAACTCACGAATCTTGTTCTTGAGCATTGCGAACTGCTTGAAGAGGTCGTGTACAGGTTTTTCGCCGTCCCTGTGCATTGGTGCCTTGCAGTAGAACGACATGAACTCCTGAATGCCGTATTCGCCTGCACGCTGTGCCAAGTCGCTGAAAAGAATGAGGTCGAGCACCAATGGAGCTGCCAGAATAGAGTCACGGCACAAGAAATTAACCTTTATTGTCATGGGGTAACCCATCCAGCCGAAGATGTCTATGTTATCCCAGCTCTCCTTTTCGTCACCGCGCGGAGGATAGTAGTTTATACGTACCTTGTGGTACATGTCATTGTACAGTTCGGGATATACATCGCTGTCGAGGATATTCTCAAGAGCCGATGTCTTGCTCACGCGCTTGGTCTCGAAGTTCTCGGGGTTGTCAAGGACAACACCGTCGCGGTTGCCCAGGATATTTGTAGAGAACCAGCCCCTCACGCCCAACTGGCGGGTGAAGAATGCCGGCGCAAGCACGGTCTTCATCATTGTCTGACCGCTCTTGAAGTCCTTGCCTGTAATAGGTGTCTTCATTTCATCGGCAAGTTCCCACATTGCAGGGATATCGACACAGAGGTTAGGCGCACCCATCACAAAGGGGCAACCCTCGCGCATTGCGGCATAGGCATAGCACATGCTGGGCGCTACATTTGCCTTGTCGTCGGCCTTCATTGCAGCCTCGAATGCAGCTACACTGCCGTGTACCTCGTCGTTGCGTTTGATAAACTTTTCGGTACTTGCAATCCAAATCACCACCACGCGCTCGCAACCGTTCTGTTGTTTGAAGGTGCGGATATCCTCACGCAACTGCTCTGTCATTTCCCAGCGGGTACCGCTCTTGATGTTTGGACCGTCGATGTTGCATGCATAGTTCCTGTCAAAAAGCGCCTTATAGGGGCGTATTGCCTTCAGTTCGTCCTTCACCGGGTCAATATCCCTCTGTTTTAGGACATCGGCCTTGATTGCAGCTTCATATGCGTCATCCTCATAGAGGTCCCACGCTCCGAACACAATATCTCCAAGATTGGCAAGAGGAACAATATCCTTAACCTCTTTATAGCATTTTTCGCTGCCTTTACCCAAGCGCATGATACCCTCGCAGGCAAACGAGCCGATAGGTTTTGCCAATCCCTTACGTGCCATAAGGGTTCCTATAATAGTAGTCGTAGTTACGGCTCCTAGTCCAACACACATTACTCCTAATTTGCCGTCAGCCGGTTTTACTTTACACTCTCTCATATATGCTGTTTTCTTTTATTAAGCAAAAGAACGGTTTTTTATTGAACTAACCTAAAAAAAACATAAAATGTTCTCTATAATTTAATAAAATTAATGTTTAGCCCCTCTTTAGTGTTCCTTAGCCTCTCTTTAGTTTCCCTTTAAATTATCCCCTCCTTAAGAATCTCGCTCACTGTGGGGTGCGGGAACACCGTGCGACGCAACTGCTCTACAGTAAGGCCGTTGGTTATTGCCATGCAAGCAGCACACACGAACTCACTGCAAGGGTTGCCGAGCATGTGCACGCCAAGCACCTTATTGTCGGGTGCCACAAGAATCTTGCACAGGCCCATCTGCCCCTCATTTTCGGCCACAAAGCGACCGGCGTATGTCATAGGCAGTTTGTGCAGGGTGTATTCAATGCCCTCTTTTACAGCCTGCTCTTCGGTAAGCCCCACGCTGCTTACCTCAGGGTTGGTATATACCACGCCGGGAATAGCGTTGTACTCCATGCGGTCCTCAATACCAAGCATGTGGTTCACGGCAACCTCGGCCTCGCGGTTTGCAGTGTGCGCTAACAAAGAGAAACCTGTGACGTCGCCCGCAGCGTAAACGTTGGGCAGGCTTGTCTGCATATATTCATTTACCTTTATTCCGCGCTCAACCTCTACAGCAATGTTCTCAAGACCGAAGCCTTTGAGCACAGGACGTCGGCCCACGCTCATGAGAATCCTGTCGCCCTGTGCCTGCTGCTCATTGCCCTCAATATCGGTGTAATGCACCGTATTTCCCTCAATGCGTGTAACTTTGCACTGCAGGCAGAACTTTACACCGCGCTTTGCATATATGCCGCGCAGCATTTCGCCAACTTCCTTGTCCATGCCGCCAAGAATCTCGGGGAGCATTTCAATTACCGTAACAGGTATGCCAAGAGTGTTGAAAAGGCTTGCGAACTCCATTCCGATGACACCGCCGCCAATCACCACAAGACTTTCAGGTGCCTGGGTCAGTGCTAACATTTCGCGGTTTGTGAGCACAGCCTCATTACCATCGACACCGGGAATTGGCGGGACAAAAGCCTCGCTGCCGGTGCAGATGAGCAGCCGCGCAGCCTCGTATGTCTGCTCGCCGCAACTGATTGAGACGGCATTGGCGTCACCGCCGCAGATAAACGCCTCACCGCGCACAACCTCAACGTCGTGAGCCTCCATTTTCATCTTTATGCCGGCAACAAGTTTGCGCACGACCTTTGTCTTGCGGTCGGCCATTTTCTTATATTCATATGTGACGTCGGTTGCGGCAACACCGTACTTCTTGCCACCGATAGCGTGGTCATACATCTTTGCACTGTAGAGCAGTGTTTTTGTGGGTATGCAGCCCTCGTTGAGGCACACGCCACCAAGTTCACGCTTCTCGAAAAGAACCACCTTCAGGCCTCTTGCACCTGCATTCTCGGCAGCCACATAACCGGCAGGGCCACCACCAATAATTGCCAAATCGTACATATAACTAATTTTATGTTTATTGTTCGTTCTCGACCAAATTAATCAATTGTACCCTCAAAAAGTCCCAACGCCTCCTTTATGCCCTCTGCGTACAATTTGCTGTCACTCTCGTATAACCCGCCAATACCATTGTAATCGGTAAAGTCATCTATCATCCAATTGCCATTCTCGAATACGAGGTCCAGTCTTATCTTTGACGTGTATCTCTTCTCCCCTTCGGGCGTTTGCCATGTGTCAGTCGATATCACGTCGGCAACAGCCTTTGAAGGGCTTGTGACTTTTATGCAGTCTATTTTATATTCCAGTTTATTCCAATCCTGTAGGCGA
>JAFQUE010000050.1 GCA_017408685.1 Bacteroidaceae bacterium
AAGTGTCCCCGCACATTGCGGGGACACTTCTTTTTTGTATTTTTGCATTCATAAAATTTTGAACAAAATATATGAAGTACAGTAATTTGAAGATAGCACTCATGTTGGTGTTGCTTGCTGCAGTGCCGGTATCCAATGCTGTCGCTGCAGGAACTGCTGTTGTCAATGCTCCCGATGAGAGGACTGTGGCTTCGGGTGTTGTCATCGACAAGGCTACCGGCGACCCTGTCATTGGTGCCAATGTGGCAGTATGGGCCGATGGCAAACTGCTCACAGGAACATCTACGGGTCTTGACGGCGAGTTCAGGATAATATCTCCTGTCAGCGATTTTGAACTACAAGTTTCATTTGTTGGCTACAAGGCTGTGACAATCCCATCAAAAGGCAGGCCGTTAGAGAATCTCCGTGTTGAAATTTCCGAGGACTCCAATATGTTGAACGATGTGGTCGTGACCGGTCTTGTAACAAAGAACAAGGAAACATTTACAGGCTCGGTTACAGAAATGAGCGGCCTTGAACTCAAACAGGTATCGGGAACAAACCTCATAACGGCAATCTCTGCACTCACACCGGGTATGGCTATGGTGCAGAACAGCAGCCAAGGCTCAAATCCTAACCATACTCCCGAACTTGTGTTGCGTGGAATGAGTTCTTTCTCAAACAGTGGTCAGCAGGTCAATCAACCTACAATCATACTTGACGGAACCGAGATTTCCATGCAGGACCTTTATGACCTTGACATAAACGAGGTTGAAAAGATAACCGTGCTCAAGGATGCGTCGGCTACAGCGCTCTACGGTTCAAAGGCTGCCAACGGTGTCATCGTCATTACCCGCAAACCAATTCAGGAGAGCACAATGCATGTGCAATATAACTTTACCGGGAATCTGCAGTTTCCGGTGTTGAGCGACTATAATGTGCTGTCACCTGCCGAAAAATTGGAATATGAGCGTCTGGCAGGTCTTTATGACGCAAAAGGGGCCATAAATTCCGCGACAGGTCTTCCGTTGCAATATGACTATGACGAACTCTATAACCAACGCTATAAGCTCATTGCGGCTGGGTTGAACAGCGACTGGTTATCGCAACCTGCACGCACGGCCCTTTCGCATGACCACTCATTGCGCATATATGGCGGTGCTTCCAACCTGCGTTACGAACTCACCGGCCGTTTCGGCGATACCAAGGGTGTTATGAAAGGTGACTTCCGCAAGCGTACCAGTGTTGGTTTCAAACTCGATTACTATGTGGGCAGCCTCACAATATCGAACCGCACTACATATCAGGAAATAACTGTCAAGAATTCTCCATACGGTTCTTTCTCGCAGTACGTGCGCATGAACCCGTATGACAGGATGTACAACAGTGACGGTACGCCTAATGAAAAACTTTCATGGGATGCCGATAACCCGCTCTATGAGGCTATGCTTGGCAGTTTTTCAAAGAGCGGCGAGCGTACACTCACAAACAGCACTGATTTCCGTTGGGATATAAGCAAGATGTTCCTTCTTACCGGTCATTTCAATATTACCAGTGCAATGGGAAGCGGCGATATTTTCACTTCGCCCAAGTCACGTATCTATAAGTCTGTAACGGACCTTAGCAAGAAGGGACAGTATACCAAGGAGACAACTAAAGGAATAAGTTATAACGGAAATGTCGTTGGTACTTTCAACAAGTTCTTCAAAGATGAGTCGCTTGTCAGCGTTTCGGCAGGTTGGGAAATAAACCGTGCTTCAAGCAGTAGCGAGACTACACAGGCAATCGGATTCTTCAATGACCACCTCTCTTACATAGGCAATGCGTCGGGCTATCCAACGGACAGCAAACCGTTCGGTTCGCAGGCCGAAACGGCTGACGTAGGTTTCTTCACTACAGGTAATTTCTCATGGCGCAACCGCTACTTTATAGATGCCACGTGGCGCACTACCGGTTCTTCACAGTTCGGCGAGAATAATCGTTTCGGACATTTCTGGTCAGGTGGTCTTGGTTGGAACATAATGAATGAACCTTTTATGAAGCGTGTGAAAAAGAACTTTGACATCTTTAAGGTGCGTGGCAGCATGGGTTATACCGGAAAGGTAAGTTTCAGTCCTTTCCAAGCAATGACAATGTACCAGTATCTCAATGACTATGAATACAAGAACGGCATTGGCGCCATTCCTGTCACCATCGGCAACGTCGACCTCACATGGGAGCGCACCATGAACTACAATGTGGGTCTTGACCTGAGCATGTTCGACCGTCGTCTCAACTTCACAGTCGACGCATATATACGAAATACCACGGACCTTTTGCTCGACAAGGCAAAAGCACCGTCAACAGGTGTCACAACAGCGAAGTCAAATCTTGGCGAACTGCAGAACAAAGGTATAGAGTTTCAGCTCGACGGTTACATCTTCCGTACCAATGATTTCTACTGGCGTCTGGCGACAAGCGGTTACATGAACCGTAACAAGATTACCAAGATAAACAAGGCGCTTGAGGAAATCAACAAGGAGAATCAGGAGAATGCCGATTTCTATCTGACACCGCTGCCGCAATATGCCGAGGGCGAGAGTGTGACAGCACTCAAACTGGTGCGTTCGGCCGGTATCGACCCTGCAACGGGTAAGGAGGTCTACATCAAGCGTAACGGCGAACGTACATTCGAGTATGACCCCGCCGACAAGGTGCTCATCGGTGACACTGAACCTGCGTTTGCAGGTACATTCAGTACCAACCTCTACTGGAAAGGATTCAGCCTCTATGCGCTCTTCAACTTCAGGATGGGAGCCTGGGTCTACAATACGACCCGTGCTACAAAGGTCGAGGGTGCCGACCCGCGCTTCAATGCCGACCAGCGTGTGTTCGATGACCGTTGGAAGCAGCCTGGAGACCATGCTATCTACAAGGATATTGCCGATACTTCGCGTCCTCAGCAGACCGACCGCTTTGCCGAGAAGGAGAATACCCTCTCGCTTGGTTCTCTAAACATCAGCTATGAGTTCGGCGATGAACTGTGCAAGCGTATGAGGCTGCGCAATATGCGCGTGGGTATAAACTTTACCGATATGCTCCGTTTCTCGACGGTGAAGATTGAGCGCGGTACCGATTACCTCTATAGTCAGGGATTTGAGTTCTACCTGAATGTTACACTCTAAGAAACAGCTACAATGAAGAAGATGAAATATATGATATTGCTGTTGTGTGCAATGATGGTTGCTACAACATCGTGTGATGATTTCCTTGATATCACTCCCGACGGTCAGGTAAAGCGTGACCCATTACTGTCTACTGCCGAGGGCATCGAAGACGCCATGTATGGTGTTTATGCGCAGATGCGCCAACAGACGCTTTATGGTCAGGAATTGCATTTTTCAACCTTGGAGATTCTGTCACAGACTTTGTGGTGTTATGGCAGCACGGGCGTGACAGCCATGAGCGGTTATAAATGGGAACATTCATCGGTCAAAAGCGTCTTCGAGGGCGTTTGGACAGCGATGTACAAGAACATTTCCAACGTGAACAGCATCCTTGATGCTCCGCTTGTGGTTAATGCAACGGAGTTCCCTTATACTCTTTATCGTGGCGAGGCTCTCGGTATGCGCGCTTTCATGCATTTCGACCTTGTGCGTCTTTTTGCAGCTCAGTACACGGTAAATCCCGCAGCCGGCGGCATTCCTTATGCAACGGAATTCTCGCTCAAGACACCCGAATTCGAGTCTCTTGCGAAGAACTATGAGCACATTGTTGCCGACCTGCTCGAGGCTGAGGCTCTCCTTGCCGATGAAGAGGATTATGCGGGCTCAGGTAACTTCATGCTCGACCGTCAGATACATTTTAACCTTCATGCAGTGCGGGCGACACTGGCACGTGTATACCTGACTATGGGAAATAACGAGATGGCTGCCTTATATGCCCAAAAAGTCATCAGTGGGGGCAAGTTTTCTCTCAAGGAGAAGACCGAGGTCGTAAACGACCTTGCGGGCGTGCTGTCGCGCAAGGAGACTATCTTCGGAATCTATTTTCCTGGCTTCTATACAAATGTGAGCGGGAAACTGCACCAGGTCACATCGTACTATTCGCTGGACTTGCGCGATGACTTCATGGAACTTTATGAGAGGGATGCTTCGGGTCTCGACTTCCGCACAATGGCCTACTTCTCAGAGTCTGGGGTCGGCGATGACGTCAAGTACCGCCTATGCAAGTTTACCGACATTTACGAGCTTAACAATATGTCCTCTGACCGTCCTGCTGAGCTTATCCTTGGTGTGAACCTTATCCGTTTGCCCGAGATGTATTACATTGCGGCCGAGGCATTGCTCGACAGTGACTACGATACGGCTCTCACCCTTTACAACGACGTGCGCATGCATCGCGGCCTCGACCCCCTTGAGGCGGATAAGACTCTCACAGTTGAACTGATAAACGATGAGCGTTATAAGGAGATGATTGGCGAGGGGCAGACGTACTTCAATATGAAGCGTCAGAATCTCCCTATCCTCTCGCATGACGGCAAGAGTACCTATAACCCGGCTGACGGAATTTATTCTATTCCTGTTCCCGATGTCGAGATTGAAAACCGCAAATAGGAAACAGACAATAAAGAAGATGAAAATGAAAAAGATAATAAGATATGCCTTTATGGCACTTATGTTGCCTGTGTTGTCGCTTATCACTGCATGCAATGATGAGAATTACATGAGGTTCGACCTCTCTCATTCGGGCATATACTTCACGAAAGATACGCTGAACTACTCGTTTGGTGTCACTCCGGTTGAGGTAAGGGAGTATACATACAATATCCCGGTAAAGGTCATGGGAGGTATCAGCAAGGAAAAACGTGAGATTGGCTATGTGATAATGCCCGATTCCACAAATGCGCTCGAGGGTGTGCACTTCACAATAGGCGAAGCGTGCATAATGCCCGACTCTGTAGAGGGTGTTATTCCTGTCACTGTATACCGCGATGAGCTGAAGGGTAACTACATCGATGGCTATGAGAGATACACTCTTTGTCTTCAGTTGATAGACAACCGCTTTTTTGCGCCAACTCTCGACTCGTTGTCTCAGGTCCGAATGTTCCGTTTCGATAACTCCGTGGACCAGCCTGAATGGTACAATGCCCATGGCGAGAAGGTGTGGCAGAAACGATACCTCGGCGAGTGGCATCCGCTCAAGTTCATTAAGATGGTGGAGTACTTCCACGCAGTGGAGGAGATACACCCCGAGACATACAGAAAGATGGTTGAACTCTATGGTGAGAATCTTGAGCATATACCCTATGGCGACCCCTACCAGTACCGTACAATCTTTGTCAAGTATATCTATTCAAAGATGTATGAGTTCTTTGAGGACCCTGCAAACAGGGAGGGAATACTGGCTGAGTTCCCCGACTTTCCGTTTGACTTCCCCGACCCGTATACCGTAGCGTCGTAAACATTTTTCAAACGATAAACCGTATTAAAGATATGAGAATATTAAGATTGTGCCTGATATCGGCGTTTCTGCCCATGATGGTTGCATGTTTCAGCGACAAAACAACTGAGGCCACACGTCTGCTTTCGCACATAACGATAGAATCGGGTATTGACAGCGTGTACAATATCGACAAGAACGAGACACTCGTTATTGAACCTGTAATAACGCAGAGCAATAAGGAGAAACCATTGTCATATACATGGGAAATAAACCTTGAGGCTTATTCCCATGATAAGACCTTCACTTATGTAGGGACAATGCTGGGCAAGTACAGTTGCCGCCTGATTGTGGAGAACGAGGACGGCAAGAGCTTCTTCCCCTTTGTACTTTATGTCAACTCGCCATATGAGGAGGGTATAACAGTGCTAAGCAAGGATGAGCAGGGCAACTCAATGCTTTCATTCATGCAAGAACCGATGAATGGCGAAGAAGCTTCTTTTACCACAGGCGATTGCTTTGCCATAAACAACCCCGACATGCAGTTTGCTGCCGGTGCTGCCGACATTGTGCAGTGCAGCGGAAATCTCATCATTGCCTGCCAGGGTGGTGGGGAGCGTGGCGATTTACCTACTATCTATTACCTCAACGAGAAGACCCTTGTAGTTGAGAATATGTTCACAGTGCCTGAGTATGATGACTTCAAGCCGACATTGTTGGGAATACCTGACATGGCCTATTCCGGAACATCATATCCCATAATATGTGAGAACGGCAAGGTCTATGACTTCTCGACGACGGAGTCTGCAATAGCTAAGCCCCGCAAGCTGCAGTCGACATATGCACAGAACTGTATTGTTTCAAGCGGCAGCAGCTATGACATCCTGCTTTGGGATGAGCATAATAATGCCATCGCCCAGATATATAACGGTTATGGCCCCTATTATTGCAGTACCGAATATCATCTTATGCTGACTGATTCGCTCTTCAAGAGCAAGAACTACTTTAACAACCGCAATCTTGTGGCAATGACTAAGATACGGATGACACAGGCGCAGAAGGCAGCCTCGGGTGACCGTCAGGAGTTTCTTGTCATGACAAATATAGCGAATACCCCGATAACCCGCAGCGAGGTGATGTATACTGATTTCTGGGGTTATGATTTTACCGAAATGAAGCACACATTTACAACAGCCAACACCACACAAGGCGCGCTTGTGAACAGTCCGTTCAAGGTAAACACTCCGAATGTGGCAAACAAGACATTCTATTCACTATTGTTTGCCGATGGAAATAAGGTGCGCCGTTGGAATTACAACAGCAACATAGCAAGTCTTGCCAATGCTCCTGTGTTGCTCTCTGTGGGCAGCGACAATGCCGTCATTACCGAATTTGAGATAAGCGCCGACCATTTGAAGACATACGTTGCATTCTACGAACCTAATGTGGAAGGCCTTAACGGCAGTGTGTGGGTGTTCGACACCGATACCGGCGAGGTGCTTGAGAAGTATGAGAATATTTGCTATAAGCCGGTTAAGATGTTCTACAAGGCCCGTTGACAAATGTTGCAGGTGATACACGATTTGCGTTTTCTTTGATTCATTTTTTTTGTTCCGCTTGCAAACAAGGGGGTGCTCTTTTTTCTCTGGAGCACCTTCTTGTTTGCAATTTAACAGGGTAACCAAGGTAGCCTTTGCTGCCATTTATAAATTTTTAAGCAACAATACTTTCTTTTTACGCATTTATTCTCTACTTTCACTCACGGTAATTAACCTTTAAACTTTACAACTATGATTATCGGTGTTCCAAAAGAAATCAAGAACAATGAGAACCGTGTCGGCATGACACCTTCCGGCGTTCAGGAGATGACCAGGCATGGTCACGTTGTATATGTGCAGGCCTCTGCAGGTGTGAACAGTGGATTCAGCGACGAAGCATATACCGCCGCAGGAGCAAAAATCCTGCCCACAATAGAGGAGGTGTATGCCACTGCCGAAATGATTGTGAAGGTAAAGGAACCCATTGCAAGAGAGTACAAACTTGTGCGCAAGGGACAGTTGGTGTTTACCTATTTCCATTTTGCCTCCAGTGAACCGCTTACAAAAGCAATGATTGAGAGCGGTGCAGTGTGCTGTGCCTATGAGACTGTAGAGCGCAAGGACCGTTCGCTGCCGCTGCTTGTTCCAATGTCCGAGGTCGCAGGCCGCATGGCAACGCAGGAGGGTTGCTATTTCCTTGAGCGTCCGCGTGGCGGCAAGGGCAAACTCATGGGCGGAGTGCCCGGCGTAAAACCGGCCAAAGTTTTTGTAATAGGTGCCGGAGTGGTGGGAACAGCCGCTGCACGCACTGCCGCAGGCATGGGTGCCGATGTTACAATTTGTGATATATCTCTGCCCCGTCTTACCTATCTTGCCGATGTAATGCCAAGGAACGTGAAGACACTCATGTCATCGGAGTACAACATACGAGAAGAACTAAAGACCGCCGACCTTGTGGTGGGTTCTGTGCTTATCCCCGGGGCAAAGGCTCCAAAACTTGTTACACGCGATATGTTGGCACTCATGGAACCCGGCAGCGTGCTTGTCGACGTTGCCATTGACCAGGGCGGTTGCTTCGAGACCTCACATCCTACAACCCATGAGGAACCCACATACTATGTCGACGGAATCCTGCATTATTGTGTAGCGAATATCCCCGGTGCAGTACCTTATACATCGACCCTGGCACTTACAAATGCCACATTGCCCTATGCATTGCAACTTGCAAATAAGGGCTGGCGCAAGGCGTGTGCCGACAACGAGGAACTCCGTAAGGGCCTCAACGTTGTCGAAGGTAAGGTCGTATATAAAGAGGTCGCCGAGGCATGGGGCCTGCCTTTCGAGGAATTGGCGTTGTAAAATTACCGCCCCTACAGCCGGGATGACAGTTTCGCGATTTGGTTGAGTTTATATCGAACTTGCGTTAAATAATGTAAAAACACAATAAGGCTTGTAACAAAGGTTAACGTTCTTCGTCTTTCAGATAAAGAATAATAAAGAATATGAAAAAGACATTGAAGTTCCTTCTGCTGGGGCTATTGCTGGTCTCTTGCGCAAGCAAAAACAAAGTGCTCGAATTCCCACTTGTCGGTGCCTCAAATACAACGAAACTGGTCTTTGAGAAGGTGGAACTGACCGATACTGCTACTGTGCTGACGGTACGTGGTTTCGCTCCCGAACACTGGATTAAAGTATCTCCGAACATCCATCTTGTAACCCAAGATAAGGAATATGAACTGATTGGCAGTAATGGCGTTGAACTTGGCAAAGAGTTGTTTATGCCCGAGGATGGCGATTCATGCTTTACGCTAACCTTTGAGCCGTTGTCCAATACATGCAATGAGTTTGATTTTATTGATGTCGGTGCAAAAGACGGTTGGCGTGTGTACGATATTGACCTCACAGGAAAAAGGAATGTGGCTAACCCCACGGGGCTGCCACGTGAACTGAAGCATGCCTCCAAAGAGGCAAGTGACACACCGGAGTATGCCTACACATTTGGAGAGACAACGGTAAATATCCACCTGATGGGCTATCGAGAGGGATGCGTCACCGACATGGTATTTCCTGTAAACTCTATGTTTGAGGGGCAGCGTAGCATTGATGTTGAGATAGACCCGGC
>JAFQUE010000051.1 GCA_017408685.1 Bacteroidaceae bacterium
CCCGTCTGCGCGCGATTGGGCGGGGGCAATCCGAGAACTAAGGCAAGAAGGACATGACCTGCACTTTATGCTCCGATACATAAAGATGGCACGTTCAACCTACTATTACAATGTAGCACACCTTGAGACTGCGGACAAGTATCAAGCTGTACGTAAGCGTATAAGCGAGATATTTGCAAAGCACCATAAACGCTATGGCTATCGTCGCGTATGTGCCCAACTACGTAATGAGGGGTTTGTAATCAATCACAAGACTGTGCAGAAACTAATGCAGGAGATGCACCTTAAATCAGTGGTTCGCAAAGTTAGATACCGTTCATACAAAGGCGAGGTAGGACGCGTTGCAGCCAATGTATTAGAACGTGACTTCAGCACACAGGCACCCAACCGTAAATGGGCTACCGATGTTACGGAATTCAAGATTGGTGACAAAAAAGCCTATCTCTCACCGATACTTGATATGTACAACGGCGAGATAATCTCATACACTATCTCCGACAGCCCAGACTTGCGGATGGTAATGAATATGGTGAACAGTGCAATAAGGAAAGTAAAGCCACAGGAAGGTCTTGTGCTGCACTCAGACCAGGGTTGGCATTATCAGCACACACAATACCAACTGGCACTCAAACGCAATGGCATTGTACAGAGTATGTCACGAAAGGGCAACTGCCTTGATAATGCAATGATGGAGAACTTCTTTGGAATAATGAAATCTGAATTACTATATTTGCAGGAGTTCAAGGATATGGATCACTTCAAACAGGAACTAAAGAGGTATATCCATTACTACAACAATGACAGAATTAAACTGAGACTAAAAGGAAAGAGTCCGGTGCAATACCGAACTCTTTACCAATAAATTTATCTATTAATCAGTCCAACTTTTTGGGGTCAGATCAGTGGCGAACCTGCGTTTTATATTCTGTCCTACCTACTTCTTGCAGATGAAGTACGATGGGGGGCAGAATGCCTTTGTGCTGACAAACTACATTAATATTAATTGACTGATGGCTTGATTGTGGCACATGCGAATGTCATGCAAAGTCGAGGTTAAGCAGTTCGCGTAGTTTTTCGAGTGAAGGGTTCTTCTCGGTCAGCAACTTGAATTGTTCCGTGCGGTTGTATATACGTCGTTGAATCTTTTGCTCGTTAAGCTCTATCTTCATAGTCAGTTTGTTGCAGGCAAGTTCCTTTTCAATGTACGATGTTATTCTTTTCGCCTCGTTTGTAAACAACTCTGCAACAAGTTGATTGTCAACCTTGATTACGAAAAGGTTTTCTCCCGTCAGTTCAGGACTCATTATTTTCATCCTGTCGCCCAATGCACGCTCGTTCACAGGAAGCTGTACGGCAAATTCGAACCATTTTTGTGATAAACTTTCTTGGTTTAACTTCTTTGTAGGCTTGCTATCTGTAAAACTCTCTTTACCCCCTTTGTCCACTTGGGTGGCGGGGCTTGTAGTCACAGGCTTTTCATTGCTTGCAACTTCGGCATGAGTTCTCTTAAACATTCCACCAAACGGGGTTGTGCCCCCTATTGATGATTTTTTCATTGCTTCGGGACGTCCGCTTAGCACATTGGGCCTTATGCTGTTTTGGGGAGTATCAACTTCTTTGGCAGGTGTGGCCTCCGGTTTTGGTTCAGGTTCAACCTTTATAGCCTGTTGCTGAGGTGTGTTGTTCTGCTGTGGCGCAATCTTTGCTGACTCTGCCGCAGGTTGGGTGGAAGTTTTGTTGAATATGGGTTTAAGTCGTGCAGGGCTTTGCCCCGACACTTCATCGCTACCCTCACCGCTTTGCGAAAGCTGTATTATGGTAAGCTCCACCAACAGGCGTTTGTTGCGGCTGGTACGGTAGTTCATGTCGCAGTCGTTGCACAGTTTTATTGCTTGGAAAAGGAATTTCGGAGTGCAGTTTGCTGCTTGAGCAATGTATCTTTTCTTGAGTTCTTCGCCACATTCAAGCAGTGGATGGGTGGCTGCGTCGCATGCTACAAGCAGGTCGCGGAAGTGCGATGCAAGTCCGCTTATGAATATGTTGCCCTCGAAGCCTTTGCTCAGCACCTCGTTGAAGAGCAATAGCAACTGTGATGTTTTTCCGGCAAGTATGTTGTCGGTGAACTTGAAATAGTAGTCGTAGTCGAGTATATTAAGGCTTGATATTACTTTCTCGTATGTGAGGTTGCCACGGGTGAAACTGCTCATTTGGTCGAAGAGCGACAAAGCGTCGCGCATGCAACCGTCCGACTTCTGTGCAATGATACGTAGTGCATCATATTCGCTTTGTATACCCTCTTTCTCGGCAATGTTTTTCAGATGGTCTATGATGTCGTTGTTCTCAATACGGCTGAAATCATATATCTGACAGCGCGACAATATGGTTGGGAGAATTTTATGTTTCTCAGTGGTGGCAAGAATGAATATGGCATGTGCCGGTGGTTCTTCAAGGGTTTTGAGAAATGCGTTGAAAGCAGCCTGCGACAGCATGTGCACCTCGTCTATGATGTACACTTTGTATCGTCCAACTTGAGGCGGTATGCGCACCTGCTCGTTGAGCCCACGGATATCATCTACGGAGTTGTTGCTTGCTGCGTCAAGTTCATATATGGTGAACGAGCGTTGCTGGTTGAACGATTGGCACGACTCGCAAGCGTTGCAAGGTTCGCCATCGGCTGTGGGATGTTCGCAGTTGATGGTCTTTGCAAAAATACGTGCACAAGTGGTTTTTCCTACACCTCGCGGTCCGCAGAAAAGATATGCATGAGCAAGTTTGCCGGTGTGTATGGCATTCTTAAGAGTCGTTGTTAGTGACTTTTGCGCCACCACCGATTCAAAGGTGTCGGGGCGATATTTTCGTGCGGATACAATGTAGTTTTCCATGAGATGTTTGTTTTTGCTGTTACGCGCTTCTTGCATAGTGCGAAAATACTCAATTTTTTCGGGAAAACCTGTCTGTTTTTACAAAAATAGCTCTGTGTCATACAAAAAATATTTAAGCCTATGTTTTTGAATATATTTTTTATTACCTTTGAGATAA
>JAFQUE010000052.1 GCA_017408685.1 Bacteroidaceae bacterium
AACAGTTGTTGTTAGCAGCAAATAAGGATAAAGAATGGGGGATGTTTGAGCGGTGCATTGTCCTGTTGCTGTTATTTCGTGAACAGCGAGTTACCCCATTCCCTTATTTGCTGCGTTAAGACAACAACGGCAAGAATAAAACGACCGAGGGATGTTGCTTGCAACTCGTGAGCAAAGTTTTATTCGACTTGTAAACTCTGTGCCGGGCCTTTTGGTCCTTTTGGGCCCAAAAGGACATGAAAGCAAGAGTTGAATAAAAATACAAGTAAACAATCAAGGTTGATGACTGCCGTAGAATACAAGACGAGCAAAAGCGAGTAAGAACCTCTAAACAGTATTCCCTGACAATCATACAAACCTTTTTTGATTTTTTGGAATAAGGTACTGCCTCCCCAAGACTTTGCAGGTGAGCCTGAGAGTAAATGATTTTTTGAAAGAAAATAAATAGTTTCTTGTATTGGTGAAAATATTTTTTGCAATAGTCTTGTTTATTCGTGAAATGTTCGTATCTTTGCAATCGCAAATGAGCGGGATGTAGCTCAGCCCGGTTAGAGTACGCGTCTGGGGGGCGTGTGGTCGCTGGTTCGAATCCAGTCATCCCGACAAAAAAGATGTGCCATGGCACATCTTTTTTTATTGTATAATTTTTAGGAATAATAATATCATTTATCTTTGCGGTAAACCGCGAAAATAGACTGCGAGAATAGTTCAGGTTATCTTCGTGTTTAGATGAAAAGAATTGAGCATGTCTGTATCAATAATAAGGTTCTGTAAATGTGTTTCTGTTGCAGTGACGTTGCTGGTTTGCGTCGCTTGTAGCACACCGCATGAGGATATTTCTCCGCATGCTCACTCGCTCTGCGCACAACTGTTCAATGAACGCTATAGCAGCATTTACCGCTTCGATTCCATTGCTGCGGAAATTGAGAAGGTGGCATACGGAAATAATGAACTCCAGTCAATTGCCAATAATGCAATGGCTTATGTAGCGATGATGGATATGGATTATTCTGCGGCGGCCGATATATATTCTTCTGTTATTGAGAATTCGCGTTGTGAGATTGAACGTTTGGTTGCAGATGTGGGGCTGATGACTATATGCTACCGCACTTCGGAGAACAGGCGTTTTTTTGACAGCCGTGCCAATGCGCTGGCAAGGATGAAGAGGATTAACGAGGAGATTGCCTTATTGTCTCAAAGTGACAGAATGCGATATGTACGTGCGAAGATTGAGTTTGCGATTGTGTCGGTGTGCTATTTTTCGAACCTGAGCATGCAGGACGAGAAGGCTTTGGCACTTGAATTCATGAGCAAGGATATTGAGGAGTCTCGTGAAGGTGCTTTACGTCAGTATGCCCAAATGATTATGGCAAACAACCGTCCCGATGTGGTCGAGCGCATTCAGTTGTTGTCAAGGGGGGTGTTCGAAAGTCGCAGAAACGGTTACTTGTGGCTTGAATCGAACTACACTCTGTTGCTTGCGATCACGTTGCGTGACAATGTCAATATTCAACTTCTCAAGGATAAAATGCCCGGAATTTTTACGGCACTCAATCCGCTTGCCTTGGGTGATTTTGAATTCCTGCAATCTTTGGCCAAAAGGGCTGCCGACGGTTTCTCCTCGTTCGGTGACAGATATATGATGATTGAGGCTTTGGCAGTTTTGGCTTCATGCAATATCGAATATGGTCGTTACGAAGAGGCTCTGTCTTTTGTTGAAGAGGGAATTGCGGCAGTCAACGGGTATTATGCACGCAATTATCCCGGTTGCAATGATTTGTCCGCAAACTCTCTGTATGAATATAACGAGGGTGTTTACAGCAGTGATGTGTCGCTCGATGGTGTGTATGATATACCTGAATGTCTGCTCAGCGTGCGCCGCGAGGCGAGTTGTGCCTTTGCGGGTATTGGAGACATCGAGGCTTCTAATATTAACAGGAACGCTTATCTTGAACTGCTCGAGACTACCCGTCTGAACAAGCATATGGAGAGCCGTGTGTCATTGGCCGAAGAGAACACTGCAAGACTCGACTATCTTATAGTTGTTTTCTTTGTTCTGCTTGTGGCTGCAGTGGTGTATGCTGTGTTCATGTTCCGTAAATACCGTAGGCATGAACTTCTTTATTCGGCTAATCTTAGGCAATTGCAGAAGGTGTGCAGGCGCCTGTTGTCGTCTCTGCCGCGAGAGGCCGCGAGCAAGGACGAACTATGCGCGGCAATCTCCGATATACTCAATTCAACAATGGATGGCCTGTCTGGGAAGACGCGTTTTTCAGTAGTTTCTCCGCTTCCCAATGATGAGAGCATGCCAAACCGGTACGAATTTACTCTGCAGTATATCGGGGCTGCGAACGGTGACCTGCTCTATGTCTCTACGCAGTATCCTCTCATGCGCGAGAAACATTCCATTGCAGCCATGCTTGTCCCTTATGTGGCTGTGGCTATTGAGGAGGGCATGAGACTTGCCGACATATGCGACGAGAGGGAAAGGGCCGAGGAGGAACGCGAGGCCTATTCAATCTACCTCCAAGAGCGCAAGCGCGAGAATATTCTCAAGCGTGTCTCTGTTTCAACTGTTACCGGAATGCGTCCTTTCATGGACCGTATAAGCGGTGAACTCTCGGCGTTAGCCGTTTCCGAAGGTACCGACGCACAGCGCAGGCTTGAGTATATTGCCGAACTGACACGCAAACTCGACGATTTCAATCTCATCCTTGAGCGGTGGATAAAAATGAGGCAGGGCGACATGAACCTGCTGATTGAGAATTTTTCACTTGATACGCTGTTTGCAATAATACTCAAGAGCAAGGTCCTGATGGAGAAGCGCGGAATAACGCTTGATATAAAGCCTACTACACATATAGTAAAGGCCGACAAGGCGCTTACCCTTTTCATGGTGAATACCCTTGTCGAGAATGCAGCAAAGTTCACTCCTACAGGCGGTTCCGTATCACTTGAGAGTGTAGAGTACGATGATTGTGTGGAGATTGCAGTTGCCGACACCGGCATTGGTCTTTCCCAAACCGATATCGACAGGATTCTTGGCGAGAAGGTATATGACGCCTCGACTATCGGCGAGGACAACGGACTGCTTCCCCCAAAGAAGAAAGGCGGTGGTTTCGGTCTCATGAACTGCAAAGGTATTATCGAGAAGTATCGTAAGAGCGGCGAACTCTTTAAGGTATGCTCAATGGATATAAATAGCGTCAAGGGAAAAGGCAGTCGCTTCTCATTCCGTTTACCCAAGGGTGTAATGCGTCTCCTCTTGCTTCTGTTCCTGTTGCCGTTTTCATTTAGTGCGGCCGCCAACACACTGGAAAGGGTGTCATCTTATGCCGATTCTGTATTCCTTTGCAATATCAATGAGGACTACGAAGGTGCTTTCAGGCACGCCGGTCATGCCATAGAACTGCTGAATGATTATTACAGAAATGTTATTGGCGGCACCGATACCCTTTCTCTTGTTTCGGGAGCGGCAAACGAGATAAAGTGGTGGCGCGAGGGGCTTTTCCCCGATTCACTCATGGACGGAATATATTATAATATCCTTGATGTGCGAAACGAGACGGCGGTAGCCTCCCTGGCACAGCAGCGCTGGCAACCATACCGTTACAACAACCATGTGTATACAACGCTTTACCGTCTGGTGCATGAGAACAAGGGTATTTCTGAACGCTATGTCGAGGTGAAGAGTGCTATGAATTACCGCAGTGCGGCTGTGGCATTCCTCATGTTTGCCCTGCTTATGGCAGTACTTTATATAATAGTCTCTTACGTCCGCAACAATATAATCCGTCGCAACAACGAACGCATGCTTCTCATGGTTAACAGCAGAGTTCTGCAGGCTGCGACAGGCGAGGGAAGGGTAACTGCTCAGGATTTGCTCGATACTGTTATACGGGAGATTTATAATTGCACAAGTGAGGGAATGCGTGTAAGGCGTGCCGCCATAATGCTCAAAGGCAATATTGTGGAGACACCTCTTCTCGCCGAGGCGGGTGAGACCTCTCTCTTTGGTCGAAGCGACAGCATACTTATGCTTGGCGTAATAGACAGTAAGGAGAAACTCGTTTCTCCCGATGGCATGACTCATGTGCTGCCGCTCTTTGTGAAATCGGCCGAAGAACGTCTGCTTGTCGGTGCATTGGAGATTGTTGCCATGCGTCCGCTAATAGATGACGAACTTCTTAATCTTGAACTTGTTGCAGACTACACGGCATCGGTTGTGTACCATGCCATAGTGCGTGTTGCCGACAGTTATCGGGCTCTTGGCGAGATTGAGGAACTGACAGAACGCGTGAAATATGAAGAGAACCGTCTGCATGTGCAGAACATGGTGCTCGACAACTGCCTGTCGGTGCTCAAGCACGAGACAGTATATTATCCGAGCCGCATACGCGAGATTGCCGAACTGGCAGCAAAGGAGAACGACTGCACAAGCAAAGTTGTCGCTTCCATGCGTGAACTTATGGATTACTACAGTTCAATATTCGGAATACTCAGCAATTGTGCCAAGCGCGAACTCGACGACCATTGCTTTACTGTGTCCAAGGTTGGAATGCAGTCGCTTTTTGAAGATACCGCACGTTATGCGGCACGTCTTGCAAAGAGACTGAATAACGATATAACATTCTCTTTTGAACCCACGGATGTTATCGTAAGTGCCGACAGGGAACTTGTCGCTTTCCTTCTCGAATCGTTGCTCACAGCAGCGTACGGGATAGAAGGAGGCGGTTCTTTGCTTTTGCGTGCAACCGATTCGGGTGACGAGGTCAAAGTTGAACTTGTCGACAACAGATACGTGCTGTCAAGCGAAGAGGTTGCCGAACTCTTTGTGCCCGGTCGGCGTAACATAGCCGAGGACGGTTCTCTTGTACGTATGGAGTATCTTGTGGCAAAGGAGATTGTGCGTCTGCATGAAGACAATACAGGCCGCAGGGGCAGCCGCATGGAGGCACGTTCCGATGTGGGCGGTACTGTACTCCTATTTACTTTACCCAAATAAGAATTGAACATGGAAAAGAAATTTACAGTTATAATTGTAGAAGACGCCAAACTTGAACTAAAAGGTACCGAGGAGATTTTCCGCACAGAAATTCCCGAGGCTTCAATAATTGGAGTAGCCTCCAACGAGAGCGAACTTGAATCCCTGCTTGCCGGGAGTGTCCCCGACCTGCTGTTGCTTGACCTCGGTCTTTCGGGTTCCACAACTGTGGGGGTGAATATATGTTCAAGTGTCAAACAGCGCTTCCCGCAGATGAAAGTACTTGTCTTTACCGGCGAGTTGCTTAATGAAAAATTGTGGGTCGATGTGCTCTCGGCCGGTGCCGACGGCATTACCCTGAAGACCGGCGAACTGCTTACAAAGTACGAAATATACAATGTTATGGCAGGCAAGCGGAATGTCTTCAACCAACCCATGCTTGAGGCTGTCGTAGAACGTTTCCGTGAGAGTGTCATGCGTGATGTGGCACGTCAGAAATCAATGATAGAGTACGAGATTGACCGTTACGACGAATGTTTCCTGCGTCATCTTGCGCTTGGGTACACAAAAGAGATGATATCTTCCCTGAAGACTATGCCTTTTGGCGTGAAGTCGCTTGAGAAGCGTCAGGCCGACCTTATCTCGCGCCTTTTTGCCGAGGGCGAACAGCGCGGCATTAACGTCACTCGTCTTGTTGTGCGTGCGATAGAACTTCATATTATTGACGCAGAAAACCTTGAGGCCGATGAATGAACGTAGGATTGCATATTATCCGGCACTTTTCTATGCTCTACTTCTTGTGCTCATATGGATGGTATCATGGATTGTGAGTGTGGTACAACTGCTCATGGGCGAAAGTGCTGCAATCATTTCCATTGTCAGCGGCGAGGGAGTGCGTTGGGCATTGCTCAGTGTTTCTTCTTCCATTGCTGCTGCTCCATGGGGAATGACCTTTTTCCTGCTTTTTATGGCCGGTATTCTCTCCGGTTCAGGCATTCTGCAACCAATCGTGGGACTGTTCTCGCACGGCAAGGCAAACAGTAACGGGTTGCGTTCGTTCTTCTTCTCGGTGGCAGTTCTGTTGCTTTATCTTGCAATTCTATTCATGTTCACTATATCCCCTTGGCAATCACTGCTTGGCGTTACGGGCGAACTGCACTCATCGCCATTGGCGCAAGGGTGGTTGTTGGTGCTTTTTGTGGGAGTGCTTGCGGTGTCGTTTGTATATGGATTCATGTATGGCAACTACCGCACCTTTACCGATGTGGTCTCTTCTGCCGGAAACTTCATGACCCGCTATTTGCCGGCACTTGTTGCAATGCTTCCTGCTGCAGGAATTGTTCCGTGCCTGCAGTTCTCCGGTATCGGCCTGTTTTTGGGATTTGATGAAAACAGTGTTGTTCTTGCCGGCAACCTGTTCTATGCCTTTCCGTTCCTCTATGTGGCGCTGTTGCAGTTTTTTGTGAAAAAGTGACTATTCTACGAAAATCCCCGACCCAATGCGTACATGCGTGCTGCCATGTTCTATGGCAATAGGGTAGTCATCACTCATGCCGGCCGAGAGCACCGAAAAACTCTCTTCATTCTTGAAAAAGCGCTCTTTTATCTCTTTGAAAAGTTTCTCTACTGTCGCAAATTCCTTCGTAATTTGCTCTCTGTCATCGGTGTTGCTTGCCATGCACATGAGGCCTCTTATCTCAATGTTGTACAAGTCGCGCCATGAACCTTCCTCAAGCATGGTCATGCATTCCAAGGGCGTGAACCCGAATTTTGTCTCTTCTGCGGCAATATGTATCTGCAACAGGCATGCAATACGGCGGTTCTCCTTTATGCCGTACCTGTTGACCTCCTGCAGAAGACGCAAACTGTCAATACTGTGGATGAGGTGTATGAACGGTGCAATGTACTTTATCTTGTTGCTCTGCAGGTGACCTATGAAATGCCACCTTATGTCGTCGGGCAACTGCTGGTGCTTGGTCTTGAGGTCCTGTGCCTTGCTCTCGCCGAAATCGCGTTGCCCGGCGTCATATGCGGTTTCGATATCCTCTGCCGTGTGGTATTTCGACACGGCAATGAGCGTTACCCCCGCGGGGAGGGTAGCGCGTAACTCTTTTATCCTTTCAGCGATGTAGTTGTTATCCTTCATAATGGAAGATGTCTACAATTGCGCTCTCGTTCACCGACGCAAGATTGTAGTCCATGATTGAATCCTCCATGTGTTTGTTAAGGTTCTTCACGGCATTTGTGACATCCTCTGCCTTTACAAGAATAACCACCGATGACTTCTTCTCCTTTGCCGAAACCTCATCAATGGTAACCATTGTTATCTTGCACTTGAACCATTTGTCTGCAGTCTCGCTCAGGCTGTCGACCAGTTCGTTGTACTTTGTGCGTTCCATCTTGTTTATGTTGAACTCACCGGTTACCTGTGGCTGCAACTCCTGTGTCAGGCGCTTTTCAATCTCTGTGAAAGTAAAACCCTGAACCAGATATACTTCATTTACCTTGGTGTTGAGACCCTTCTCACCGGCACGCTCATATGTGACTTTGCATTCGAACCAACTCTGTATCATATTCTTTTCTTCTTTTATATTATTATACATACTGCGGCAAATCCGCAGGCGCAAAGTTAACAAATCAAAATCTTATCCACTCCCTTTTTTGCCATTTTTCTTTTCGGGCGGCCACCGTTTTTTGTCATTTTTAATACCTTGTTTCCTAAAAACAGGAGTTATTTTTGTTAATGCTCCCAACTTGTATTACTTTTGTCCGACAATTGGTCAATATTGTAAACGAAGGACCCGCAGTTTATATGGCAAAGAAGAAAAACAACAGTAATAGAAAACATAATCCGGTAGTGACATTGCTGCTGAACCTGCTCGCAATGGCAGTTGTGGCAGTTCTTGCAGCATTTTTCACATTCAGGTGGCTCGACAGTTATACAAACCACAACGAGGCCTACATGGTTCCCGATGTGCGCGGTATGCAGTTGGACGAAGCTATAACGGTGCTCGCAAAGCAGAACCTTGGCTATGCTGTTCAGGAATACAAGTACAAGGCCGGGGCCAAGATGGGCGAAGTGCTTGAACAGAGTCCCAAGACCGGTGCCCTTGTAAAGGAAGATCGCAAGATTTATCTGGTGCTGAACACGACCGAAGCGCCCAAGTTCGGTATACCGCCTGTAATAGACAACTGCTCTTTGCGTGAGGCGCAGTTCCGTTTGAAGGCTGCCGGCTTTGTTGTCAAGGAAATCGAGTTCATTCCCGGAGAGCGCGAGTGGGTATATGGTGTCACATACGACGGAATAGAACTGAAGAATGGTGCGGCCATACCCCGCGGTTCAAAGGTTACCTTGGTTGTTGGCAACGGCAACATGACCGACGAGGATACCGTAATGTTCGACGCCAATTTCTTCTGATTTCCACTATGCAGGATTTTGATTTGACATCTGTGGAAGAGTCCGGAGCATTTGTGCCCGACGAACTGGAACTTGAAGAGGAGACCCTCTTCAGGGAGATACGCCTTACTGTCGACAAAGGGCAGTCACCAATCCGCATAGACAAGTTCCTAATTGACCATGTTGCCAACACATCGCGCAACAAGATACAGCAGGCTGCCGACGCCGGTTCAATAGCAGTGAACGGCAAGGTGGTCAAGAGCAACTATAAGGTTAAACCGCTCGACGAGATTGTAATAACATACAATACTCCTGCCTATGACAACAGTATTGTCCCCGAGGATATACCGTTGGATATTGTCTATGAGGATGATGTTTTAATGGTGGTAAACAAACCCGCCGGTCTTGTGGTGCACCCCGGTTGCGGTAATACCCACGGAACGCTCATCAATGCTGTTGCCTGGCATTTGAAGGATAACCCCGATTTCGACCCCAATGACCCGCAGGTGGGTCTTGTTCACAGAATAGACAAGAATACTTCAGGTTTGCTTGTTGTGGCAAAGAGTGCGGCAGCAAAGGCACATCTGGGCATGCAGTTCTTCAACAAGACAACCAAGCGCACATACAACGCAGTGGTGTGGGGCAACGTAAAAGAAGATGAAGGTACCGTAACCGGCAATATCACACGTAATCCGCGCAACAGGTTGCAGATGTGTGTCTCTCCCGATGATTCGGTGGGCAAATATGCTGTCACTCATTACCGTGTGCTCGAGAGGCTCAGTTATGTATCGCTTGTAGAGTGCAATCTTGAGACCGGGCGCACACACCAGATAAGAGTTCACATGAAACACATAGGGCACATACTCTTCAATGACGATGTCTATGGCGGCGATGAAATCCTCAAAGGTACCAACTTCAGCAAGTACAGTCAGTTCGTGCGCAACTGTTTCAGGCTCTGTCCGCGTCAGGCATTGCATGCGAAGACCTTGGGTTTTGTTCACCCTGTTACAGGCGAGATGATGTTCTTCGACTCGGAATTGCCTGCTGACTTCAAGTCTATGGTCGAGGCGTGGCGCAGGTATTCAAGCGCCAGTTCCGGGTATATGAATGATTGATTCATCGGCATACAAAAAACCTGCGGGATATTCTCTCTTCCGCAGGTTTCATTTTATAAGCAGTTTCTGTAGTTCTTCCTCTCCTCCGTTCAGCACGTTTATGTCGGTTCTCTCCTTAATTCCGGGGATACGTCCGATATCGGTGAATTGCCACATCTTCCAATCCCGTTTCACATCGGGTCGCTTTACATAGTAGTGTGCGACCCACAAATCATAATCCTTGAAAAATTCATCTTTCAGGTATCTGTTGTGATATTTGGTATAGGAGTATATTATGGGTTTTACGCCATAGTGCGCTTCCAGTTTCAGAATGAATTTCTTCAGTTCTTCAATGAAAGCAGCCTTGTCTGCCGGTTTCTCTTCTATGTCCACCATTGGAGGCAGGTCACCGCTTTCCAGTTTCACATTCCTTATATACATGTCGGCCTGTTCCTCACCCGATGATTTCCCGGTGAAGTAGTGATAGGCTCCTCGTATGAAACCGTGTTCCTTCGATTCCTTCCAGTTGGTGCCGAACTCAGGGTCGCGGTAGTTTTTCCCCTCGGTAGCCTTGATGTATACAAAACTGATAGGTGCTTCCGGTGAGTTCTCCTTCTGCAGTCTGTCCCAGTTGATTCTTCCTTGGTGGCGCGAAATGTCAATGCCATATGTGGCGTAACCTTGGGGCATGCATGCCTGATATGCCTTTGTGCCTTCGCACACTGCAAAACGGAAAATGGTCTGCTTAAAGAACAGGTGATATGCAAAGAAAAATATTGCGCCAGTTATGAGTGCCGCTATAAGAATGTGAAGCCACTGTGGCATGTCGCGCATTTCCTTGCGCGTTGGCTTCTTCTTGCTTTTTACGGTGACTCGGGGCAATGAAGAAGGGCGGGCGGAAGAGCTCTTCCGCCCGCCTGTTCTCTTTATATTCTTTTTTGTTTCTGCCATCAGGCGTCAAAATCCTTATTTCTGCTGCTCAAGAGCGAGAGTCTTTGTAGTCTGGTCACAAACTTCTGATGGACCAAAGTACTGTATCGGGCCCGGATAAACATAGCATGTTTCCTTTGCCCACTGCTCTCTGTTCGCAGCGAAAGTCTTGAAAGGCGCACCGTTGAGGTCAACAAGTGCCTTTTGGATAACAGGCTTCATCTCGCCGTGGCGACGCTCCATGTTCATCATCATTGTGATGGGGATACCGCCGGCAACCCACTCTGCTGCGGGAGCAGTGGTGTTGCGTACCGATGACATGTAACCGGTCTTGTCCGCAGCGATGAGCTGTGAAGCGTTGTAACCGAGAGCATAGCAGTAGTCGGCGTCGTAGTTCGAAGGTGCCGCGCAACGTCCTTCATATCCGAAGAAGTGGTGCTGCGGGTTGAACTTGCCAACATACTTGCCTTCGGCCTTCCATGCTGCGAGTTTGTTGCCAACCATCTCTGAAAGCAACTTCTCGGTCTCGATGAGTGATACCTGTACGTTGCCGTGAGGGTCGCGGTCCATTGTCAACTGGCGTGCAACGCCTGCGGGGAGGCTTGCATAAACCTCGGCATTCTCCTTTGCAAGGTGGTCGATGATGTACTGGCGCTGCTCCTCGGGTGCAACGGCAGCATACTCCTCGCCATTGTGTGCCAACAGGTCGTTGAGTTCGGCAATAAGAGCCTTCATTGCAGGAACAAACTCAATGAGACCCTCGGGGATGAGGACTGTACCGAAGTTGTTGCCGGCGGCTGCGCGGTCGGCAACAGCCTGTGCAATTGATGTCACGATTGTATCGAGTGAAAGTGCCTTCTGCTCAACCTCCTCCGAGATGATACAGTAGTTGGGCTGTGTCTGCAGCGCGCACTCCAGAGCGATGTGTGACGCTGAACGGCCCATCAACTTGATGAAGTGCCAGTATTTCTGTGCCGAGTTGCAGTCGCGCTGTATGTTGCCGATAACCTCTGAATATACCTTACATGCAGTGTCGAAACCGAAAGATGTCTCAATGTAAGCGTTCTTGAGGTCGCCGTCGATTGTCTTTGGACAGCCGATAACCTGTACGCCGGTGTTCTTTGCCGCGTAGTACTCTGCAAGCACGCATGCGTTTGTGTTAGAGTCGTCGCCGCCGATGATTACAAGAGCCTTGATGTCAAGTTCCTTGATAATCTCCAAGCCTTTGTCGAACTGCTCTGTCTTCTCCAGCTTTGTACGGCCTGAACCTATGATGTCGAAACCTCCGGTGTTGCGGTAAGCGTCCATGATTTCGGCAGTAATCTCCATGTACTTATGGTCAACCAAGCCGCCGGGACCCATGAGGAAACCGAAGAGACGGCTGTTGGGGTTGAGTCTCTTTACACCGTCGAACAAACCTGCGATTACGTTGTGGCCGCCGGGAGCCTGGCCGCCTGAAAGGATTACACCTACATTGATTGCCGGATATTCCTTCTCCTCGCCGCCCTTCTCGAATGTAACGATAGGAAGACCGTAGGTATTGGGGAACATTGCCTTGATGGCTTCCTGGTCTGCAACAGATTCTGTGGCAGCACCCTCACACAATTTCACAGCCTCTGTAAGTGCCTGAGGCAGTTTAGGCTGGTATGCAGCCCTTGCTTGTTGTAATGCGCTAATTTTCATATCTTTTTTGAATAAATAAGTAATGTTTCAAAATAGTTTATTCGCAAATTTCGCTTTTTTTTGCGAATTGTAAAAGTGCTTTATGCTTTTTTATTCATTATAATATAAAATATTCTGTTTTTCGCTGTTTGCTGTTGCCTGTTTCGTAATAAATGAGTATCTTTACGGGAGTAATGCGTGCAATGCATGGCATTGCCGCAAAGTTTCATTGTTTTCTCACTAAAACCAAAGATTATGGCAAGCAGAAGAGATTTGAAGAAGGTCATTACATTAATTGCAGACGAATTGGCTACAGAGGCATTTATCGCGTCATACGATTCAAAGGGCGATACCGAGGCATGGGTGGCTGTGTTCAACAAGATAATAGCTCTCAATCAGGAGTATATTGCCCGTGTAAACCATGTTGAACCGGGCATTCCGGCGAAGAAGTTCTTCAACGCGCTTTGCGATTCGTTCAATGCCGATGCCAAGGCAATCCTTGACGAAATTAAGGAATTGGCATAAATGCATTTAGCGCGCAGGTGTTTGGCCGCTTTGGCGGCATGTGTATTAGGTATAACGGTTCTGTCGGCACAAGGTGTCGACAGAACCGTTGAACGTTCTGTCTCCGATTATTTCAAGAACTATACATCCCCAAGGACTCTTCTCAGGCATTCGGGACTCGACAAGCGCCGCAACAAGATTGTGGTAAACAAAAAGAACAGGAAGGTCACCATCTATGCCAATGAGGCCTTTGCCGGCCAGGCATTCACTCCCGGCGTGGTCGATACGATATATCGCGATATACGCGCACTTCTTCCTTCAAAACTGAGGAAGTATAAACTTGAAGTCGTATATGACGGCCGCACCATTGACGAGCGTATACCTAATATATATAAGAAGAAAGGTGTTGACAAGGAACGCTTGTGGGGAAACATCGGGTATGGCGGTGAACCCTGGGTGCGGAATGTCTCGCGTCCTTTCCAAGTCCCCTCGGGGCTTGCCGGGCGTCACCTGGCTCTGTGGCAGAGTCATGGCCGCGTCTATTCCAATGACAAGGGAAAGTGGCAATGGCAACGCCCGTCACTCTTCTGCACAACCGAGGACCTGCTCACGCAATCATTTGTGGTGCCGTTGCTAATGCCAATGCTTGAGAACGCCGGAGCGCTTGTGTATACTCCCCGCGAAAGGGATTGGCAACCACACTGTGTCATAGTAGACAATGACGGTAATGCTCCGGGTTCGCGTTACAGTGAAAAGGATGGGCGCAGTCTCAAATGGAAGGAGTACGCCCAAGGTTATGCAAACGCCCAAGAGGTCTATCACGACAAGGAGAACCCTTTTGCCATGGGCACGTCAAGATACGTCACTTCCATATCGGGTGACAAGAGAAACAGGGCCGAGGCGGTGTGGTACCCGTCGGTACCTGAGGACGGTCACTATGCTGTATATGTATCCTACACATCTTTTGAGAATTCTGTTCCCGACGCGCTTTACACCGTTGTCCACAGTGGCGGTGCCACTGAATTCCGCGTAAACCAGCGGATGGGTGGCGGCACGTGGCTCTATCTTGGGACATTCCATTTCAAAGAGGGCGCCGGCAAGGAGCAGAAAGTCGTGCTGTGCAATGATAGCAGACATTCGGGTATTGTAAGTGCCGACGCCGTGCGTTTTGGCGGCGGAATGGGCAATGTAGCACGTGGCGAAGCCTCGACAAGCGGTTTGCCGCGTTATCTTGAGGCTGCGCGTTATTCCCTGCAGACGGGCGGTTTTCCTTACGAGGTCTATTCTTTCTACGAGGGCGAGAATGACTATCGCGATGATATCCTCTGTCGTGCCCATGCCGTCAATTATCTGTCGGGCGGTTCTGTGTTCAACCCCGATACCACCGGTCTTGGTGTTCCGTTGGAACTCTCCTTCGGTTTCCATTCCGACGCCGGTTACGATAGCGATGACAATATTATAGGCTCTTTGGGCATTGCCACCACTCGTTTCAACGGCGATACATTGTCTACAGGGCGTTCGCGCGCAATGTCACGCGACGCAATCTCATTCCTGCTCAACAATGTGCAGGACGACCTTACTGCCCGTTACGGTAGCCGCTGGCCCGTGCGCGGTATCCTTGACCGCAATTACGGCGAGACCCGTGTACCTTACATACCCTCCGTTATACTGGAGTCATTGTCGCACCAGAACTTTGCCGACATGATATACGCGCACAATCCCGATTTCAAGTTTACTCTTGCGCGTTCTGTCTATAAATCGTTGCTCAAGCACCTCTGTTATGTTCATGGAACAGATTATGTTGTGCAACCGTTGCCAGTGAGTCATTTCTCAATGTCCATGACCGGCAATGATGAGGTCACTCTCAAATGGCGCCCGGTGTTCGACCCGCAGGAACCCTCTGCAGCACCCCAAAGGTATGTAGTTTATACAAGGAACGATGACGGAGGGTTTGACAACGGAACTGTTGTCGACCGCAACAGCATGACACTCGAGGTGAAGAAGGGTGTGCTGTACGGTTTTAAGGTAACGGCACTGAATGATGGCGGCGAGAGCTTGCCTTCCGAAGTACTTTCCCTCTATCTTGCCCCCAAGGAGAAAGGCCGTGTCCTCGTTGTCAACGGTTTTCATCGTCTCAGCGGTCCGGCAACATCCTCCACACCGCAGACTGCGGGCTTTGAAATGGAGTATGACCCCGGAGTCCCTTATATAAATACTCCCGAATATTGTGGAGTGCAACTTGATTTCTCGCGTGCCGGTATAGGGTTTGAGGATGGTCTCGGACTTAGCGATGACCGTTATGAGGGAATGCTCGTTGCCGGTAACACATTCGATTATCCGTCGGTTCATGGTCGCGCGTTGGCCGCGAACGGTGTGTCGTTTCTCTCTTGCGGTAGCGAGGCGGTGATGAGCGGTGCAGTGGATTTGAAAGATTACAAGGTTGTCGACCTCATTCTTGGAGTTGAGAAACAAGGTGGGCAAGGCTCTTATCTCGGTTATAACCGTCCATACAAGACATTTCCCAAGGAACTGCAACAGAAAATCCGCTCTTTCTGCAATGGCGGCGGCAATCTTTTTGTCAGCGGTGCTTTCCTTGCAAGCGACATGACCAAGACCGACCACGACAGGCTCTTCCTGCATGATGTGTTGCGCTGCGATTATGGCGGAACAATTGAAGACCTTTCCGAGAATGGTATAAGCGGCAATGGCGGTTCGCTGTTTCGTATTCCCCGCAAGGTAAACGAGGAGTGTTATACGGTATCGCGTCCCGATATTCTGGTACCCCTTGACGACGCTTTCGTTTCGTTTGTCTTTGACAAGTGCCGCGAGAGTGCAGGAGTGGCTTATGCCGGCAAATACCGTGTGCTTTCTACCAGTTTCCCATTCGAGGCTGTCATGGGTGAGGGGGAGAGAACTGAACTCATGGGGGCAATCATGAGGTTCTTGTTGAAAAAGTAGGATTTGATGTGGAGCGAAGTTTGAGGCCTTTCCCTGATATAAGTTGACTCTGGTTAGACTTATAACTGTTATTTGTTGACTTGTTCCCAAAAATCAAAATAGGTTTTTATAATTGTCAAGGAATGCAGTTTTGAGGTTCTTACTCGCTTTTGCTCGTCTTGTATTCTACGGCAGTCATCAACCTTAATTGTTTACTTGAATTCTTCTTCAACTCTTGCTTTCATGTTCTTTCGTCGCGCGAAAGAACCAAAGCGCCCGGCACAGAGTTCACAAGTCGAATAAAACTTTGCTTGCGAGTTGCAAGCAACATCCCTCGGTCGTTTTATTCTTGCCGTTGTTGTCTT